>DASRTO010000204.1:0-5657 GCA_035655915.1 Anaeromyxobacteraceae bacterium | reverse complement strand
GGGCGACGCCCAGCGGATAGGCGGCCAGCCCGAACGCGGTCCAGACGAGGAAGTAGGCCGCGCCCACCAGCGCGGTCAGCCGACCGAGGCGCGTCGCGCCTGCACCGCCGACGGCCTGGCGGTAGCGCCACAGCATGGGGATCAGCGACGGCAGCATCATGGCCACCATCATCACGGCCCACATGCCGAGGAACGACGCCGCGGCGCCCGGCCACGTCTGTCCGGGCATCCGCATCCACGCCATCGACATCGTCCAGCCGCCGGGCATGGGCATCTCGCCCATCGCCGACATGGATGCGCACCAGGCGACGGTTCCCGCCGCGCTGGCGGCGAAGAGCAGCGCCGAGACGCCAAGGAACGCCTTCTGGGAAGCTCGCTCGGAAGCCATGGTTGGTGGGCCCTCCAGTCCCGCGGTCGCGCCACGACCGCCACGGCGCCGGCGGAGAGCCCGGCGCCGTGCTCGGGCAGTGCTCGAGCTCCTCGCTCAGCCCTGGTGGTACTCGTCGTGGCGGCGCCACCAGATGCCCGTCTCGTTGCGCCCCTTGGGTGCGCGGTCGAGCCACTGGTACATGCCCCACAGGCCGTCCAGCCCCCGCGCATAGGTGGAATAGGCGTGGTAGACCACGCCGTCCTCGAGCGCGAACGCGCTCATGCCCGGCCTCTCGCGCGTGTACGTGGCCACGTCGGTGCCGGTCATGGCCGCCATCTCGGCGACATCCCCCTCGCCGTCTTCCGCGCGTACCGGCCAGGGCGCCTCACCCCGGTAGTTGTACTCGATGCCCCCCTGGCGCTGTTGCTCCTCGGTGAACCGCACGCCGAAGTCGGAGTTGAAGTCGCTGCCGAACGAGGATGCCCAGGGAAACGTCCACCCCATCCGCCGCTTGTACGCCTGCAGCTTCATGAGAGGCGCCCGCGACACCGCCGAGAGGGTCACGTCGTGGTTGGCCAGGTGGACGGCGAAGCCGTCGAACCCGTCGGCGATCGCCGAGCAGGACGGACACCCCGCCGTGTAGTCGGGACCGAACATGAAGTGGTAGACGAGGAGCTGCGAGCGCCCTCGGAAGAGATCCGCCAGCGAGGCGCTCCCCTCCTCGGTCTCGAAGCGGTACCGCTTGTCGATACGCACCCACGGCAGCTCCTGCCGCCGCCGCGCCAGCTCGTCGCTGCGCCGCGTGAGCTCCTTCTCCGCCTGGAGCAGATCGAGCCGCGCGGCCAGCCACTCTTCATGTGTCCCGGTCTTGTGCTTCGTCATGGCACTGCGCTCCTTCCCGTCGCTACCTCGGGGGCGTTGGACCGCCCCTGTCGTCGGCAGGGCCCAGCCCCTGCGCGGGAGAGATAGCGCCCGGCGACGCGGGGCGGGAGTAACAACCGCGACGGGATTAAGGATGGGGGGATGGATTCCTCGATCACCGCGGCAGGGCGCGCGCTGAGCGCGGGGGATCCGCTCGGCGCGCTCCAGCGCGTCGCCCTGCGGGACGACCCGGCGGCCCTCGCCCTGCGCGGGATCGCGATGGCCCAGCTCGGGGACCTGGAGCGGGCGCGGGAGCTGCTGCGGCGGGCGGCGCGGGGCTTCGGGCCGCGTGAGACGCTCGGGCGGGCGCGTTGCCTGACGGCCGAGGCGGAGGTGGCGCTGGCGGCGCGCGATCTGACCTGGCCGCCGCGGGCGCTGACCGAGGCCCGGCGCACGTTCGCCGCCCACGGCGATCGGGAGAACGCCACCCACGCCCGGCTGCTGCAGATCCGGCGCCTCTTGCTGCTCGGCCGGGTCGACGAGGCGGAGGGCGCGTGCGCCGCGCTCGAGCTCGGCGCCGGTCCCGCCCGGCTCGCGGCCGTCGCCGCCCTGGTCGCCTTCGAGATCGCGCTCCGCCGGGGGCGAGCCGAGGAGGCGCGCCGGGCCCTGTTCCGCGCGCGGGAAGCGGCGGAGCGGTCGGGCATCGGGGCGCTGCGCGCGGAGGTCGAGCGCGCCGGGCGGGCCCTGGTGCTGCCGGCGGCGCGCCTCGTCGAAGCGGGCGAGGCGCGGTCCCTGACCCTGGCCGAGGTCGAGGCGGTGCTGGCCTCGCCGGACCTGGTCGTCGACGCATGCCGGCGGGCGGCACGCCAGGGAGAGCGGGTGGTGCGGCTCTCGCGCCGGCCGGTGCTGTTCGCGCTGCTGTACGGCCTGGCGGAGGCCTGGCCCGGCGAAGCGGCGCGCCAGCACCTCATGGAGCTGGCGTTCGACGCGCGCCGGACGAACGCGTCCCACCGGGCGCGCCTGCGGGTGGGGATGGGACGCCTGCGCCGCGAGCTGCGGCCGCTGGTCGAGATCCGGGCCACCGCCGCCGGCTTCCGCCTGGTGGCGCGGGGGGCGGGCACCGTGCGGCTGCTGGCGCCGCCGATCGAGAGCCCCGATGCCGCCGTCCTGGCGCTGCTCGCCGACGGCGAGGCCTGGTCGACCTCGGGGCTGGCGCTGGCAGTGGGGGCCAGCCAGCGGACGGTGCAGCGGGCGCTGGTGGCCCTCGAGGAGGCCGGCCAGGTGCGCGCGCTGGGCCGCGGCCGCTCCCAGCGCTGGCTCTCCGCGCCGGTGGCCGGATTCGCGACGTGCTTGTTGCTCCCGGTCTCCGACGGAGCAGGGTAGGGAAGGGAGAAAGGAGCAGGCGATGGGCAAGGCGAGAGACGCGGATCGGCGTGCCGAGATCGTGCGCGAGTACGGTCCCTTCCCCGGCGCATCGCACGTGCACGGGGTCAGCTTCGACGGGCGCCTGGTCTGGTTCGCCGGCGGCCGGAAGCTGCAGGCCTTCGAGCCGGCGAGCGGGAGGATCGTGCGCGCCCTGGAGGTCGCCTGCGATGCCGGGACGGCTTTCGACGGCCGGCACCTCTTCCAGGTCGCGGGCGACCGCATCCACAAGATCGATCCGGCGACCGGCGAGGTCCTGTCGACCATCCCGGCGCCCGGCGGCGGGCGTGACTCGGGGCTGGCCTGGGGCGAGGGGACGCTCTGGGTCGGGCAGTACCGCGATCGGAAGATCCACCAGATCGATCCCGACACCGGCGCCATCCTGCGCACCATCGAGTCGAACCGCTTCGTCACCGGGGTCACCTGGGTGGACGGCGAGCTCTGGCACGGCACCTGGGAAGGCGACGACGCCGACATCCGCCAGGTCGACCCGGAGACAGGCGAGGTGCTGACCCGCCTGGCGATGCCCAAGGGGACGGGGGTGAGCGGGCTTGAGTCGGACCAGCGCGACCTCTTCTTCGCCGGCGGTGGCGAGAGCGGCCGGGTCCGCGCCGTGCGGAAGCCGCGCCGGCGGTCGGGGCGCTCGTCGCGGTAGCGGCCAGCCGGACCGAGGTCGTCAGGGGCTCCCGCACGACCGGCGCACCACCAGCGTTCCCTCGAGCAGGACGTCGCGCGCCGGCAGGTCGGCGCCGGTGACGCGGTCGAGCATGGCCGCCAGCGCCGCCGCCCCGATCTGCCGGGTCGGCTGCCGGAGGGTGGTCAGGGGCACGGGGAGGAGGCTGGCGTAGTCCACGTCGTCGATCCCCACCAAGCGGATGCCGCTGGGCACGGCCACCCCCAGCGTCAGGAGCGAGTGCAGGAGGCGGGCGGCGGTCCAGTCGTTGGCGCAGACGATCCCGTCCGGGCGGCCCGACTCCACGAAGGCGCGGACGGCCTGGAGGTCGGCCGGGGCGAGGCGGCGGGCGAGGGCCGGGTCGAACGGCATCCCCCGCACGAAGAGCGCCTCGCGGTAGCCGGCCTCCCGCGCATCCACGGTGGCGGCGGCGTTCGGGACCGCGACGAAGGCGACCCGCCGGGCGCCGAGCCGCAGGAGGTGGTCGGTGACCACCAGGCCGGCGCGCCGGTTGTCGATGCCGACGAGATCGTGGCGGCCCCGGCCCGGATACGGCACGGCGGGACGGTCGAGGAGCACGATGGGGATCCCGGCCTCGTCGAGCGCGCGGACGATCCGCTCGTTCACCTCGTCCTTCGAGGGAGTCAGCTCCAGGGGCGCGAAGAACACGCCGGCCACCTTCCGCTCCACGTACTGCCGGCACAGCTCGAGCGCCTGCTGCTCCTTCGACGACGACGGTCCGGTGAGGCTCCCCCAGATCAGGGCGTGCTGGCGCGCCAGGGGCGAGGCCATCATCCCCTGGCAAATGGGCTCGAAGATCTCGGTCTGGCCCAGGTCGGGGATGAGAAGGCCGAACGAGAGCGCCCCCGCGGGGCGCGGCCCCCGGACGAAGGTGCCCGACCCGGCGCGCCGATCGACCAGCCCGGCGAGCTGCAGGTCCCGCACCGCCCGCCCCACGGTGATCCGGGAGGCGCCGAACTGGCGGACCAGCTCGGCCTCGCTGGGGAGCCGCTCGCCGCCCCTCCACTTGCCAGACCTGATGTTCCGTTCCAGCGCCCCATAGACCTGGCGGTGCTTGGGGATTCGCGCCGCTTCGCGGGTAGTCACGAGTAAGTTGATATGGCAACTGCTGTGATACGTCAAGTAGCGCCTAATCTACTGATATTACCTCCAATTGTAGATTCGATTGACACCGTGCAGCATGGGCTATCATGTAGTGCTGGCCTCAAGCTGTAATATATGGGTGCAAGGGAGCAGAGCATGTCGGGCACGACCGCTTCACAGAAGCACCTCCTTCTGGTCTCGGATTTCGACCAGACGCTGAGCTTCAACGACTCGGGCAAGGTCCTGAGCGAGGTCATCGGGGCCTCCGGGTTCGAGGCCAAGGTGGCGGGGCTCGCCCGAACCAACCTCGTCCAGCAGGGGGCCGAGCTCGCCTACCTCATCCGCCACGACCCGGATTACCGGACCGTCCGCCGCGAGCACCTGGTGCAGGCCGGCCAGCGCGTGCGGCTGCGCCGCGACATCCCGGCCCTGCTGCAGTTCCTGGCCCACGGCGTCGGCGGCTACAGCTTCTCCTTCTTCGTCGCCTCCGCCGCCCCGAGGGAGGTCATCGAGTCGGCGCTGGACGGCGTGGTTCCCGGGGATCACGTCTTCGGGACCGAGCTCGACTACGACCCGTCGTCCGGCGAGGTGCGGTCGATCCTGCGCACCGCCGCCGGCTACGGGAAGGTGGCGGTGGTGGAGGAGCTCGAGGAGCGGCTCGGCACCAGCCCCGACCGGACCATCTACGTGGGGGACGGCAGCTCCGACGTCCACGTCATGCTGCACGTCAACAACCGGAACGGCTTCACCATCGCCGTCTCCGAGAACCGGCTCCTGGCGCGGATCGCCAAGAGCACCGTCCTGAGCGACAGCGCCTTCAGCATCGTGGTCCCCATCCTGGAGCAGGTGGTCGGCCTGCGCTCGCACGAGATCCGCGAGGTGTTCGAGTCCCACGGCCTGACGCTGCAGGAGTGGGAGCGGGCCCGCACCGACCGCGTCACCGTCCACGAGAGCCCCCCGGGCTTCGCGGGGGCCGCATGAGGCCCGACCTCGCCACCCTGTCCGAGGCGGTCGGATGGGCCGCCACCGCGGTGTTCGTCGGCTCCTACTTCTTCCGCCGGGCCGAGGCGCTGGCCCGCGTACAGATGCTGGGGGCGCTCCTGTGGGCGGGCTACGGAGTCCTGGTGCGCGCCCCGCCGGTCGTCGCCGCCAACGTCCTGGTCCTGGCCGCGGCGGCGTGGAAGGCCCGGCGCCCGGGCGCCGCCAGCGGCGGGTCGCCGGAGTAGG
>DASRTO010000203.1:0-3736 GCA_035655915.1 Anaeromyxobacteraceae bacterium | reverse complement strand
CGGGATCCCCTACAACTGGTTTCCGTACGGAATCGACCAGCCGGCCCTCGGCCATCTGGCCGCCGAGGGGATCGCGGTCGCGCTCGATGGCCACGATGGCGACGGGGTGCTGGGTCCGCGCGGCGTCGAGTGGGGCGAGCTGCTCCTCGAGGGGGAGCTCGGCGCGGTGGCCTCGTACTGTCGAGCCTACGGCCTGCGGCGGGCGCTGCGCGGCAGCGCGGCCAGCTTCGTTCCGCCGTGGCTTCGACCGCCCGGCCTCAGGCGCCCAACCTACATGCAGTCCGTCGCGACGTACTTCCGGGAGCCGTTGCGCGCGCAGATCCTTCGCGACGACATCCTTCGATGGCGGTGGCCCTCCGCCGGCTGGAGGGTGAGGCAACTTCAACCCCTGTTGCCGCGCGCCACGGTCGCCATGGAACAGAAGGAGCTCGAGGCGGCCAGCCACGGCATCGACCTGCGGCATCCGTTCGCCGACCGCGCCCTGGTCGACTTCCTCGTCTCGCTGCCCTGCGCCATCAAGGGCGACCCCGGGCGCACCAAGCCCGTGCTGCGCGCCGCCCTCCAGGGCCTGTTTCCCCCGCTCCTCGATCAGCGCCCGAAGAGCGACTACCAGGCCGTCGTCCGGCGCCGCGTCGATGCAGCTCGCTGCGTCGAGGGCATCCGGACATCGAACGTTCGATTGCCGAACGTCGACTACCGGCGCCTGTTCGAGGGCGCGTCCCGGCCGGAGGCCATCCCCCTGTTCCTGCTGGTGAACCTGGCGCGGGTCCACGAGTTCGCCAGGCGCGCCGCCTGAGCAGGCTGGTCCCTGGCACGGACCGCCGGTCTCCGCCGACGGCTACGAGATGGTCCGCGCCGGATCCACCCTGGCCGCCAGGGCCGCCGGGGCCAGCGCCCCGAGCAGCGCCGAGAGGACCGCCACCCCCGCCGCCAGGGCGTAGAGCCAGGGCGCGAAGGCGAAGAAGCTCTCCGGCCGGAAGGGGAAGTCGGGGAGCACCCGCGCCGCGGCGGCGTCGGCGGCGAGCCCGGCCAGGCGGGCCAGGGCCGCCCCGGCCGTCCCGCCGAAGAGGCCGACCAGGGCCGCCTCGGCGAGCACCAGCGCCCGCACGTCGGCGGCGGTGGCCCCCACCGCCTGGAGGATGGCGATGTCCTTGACCCGCGCCCGCACGCTGGCGGCCAGCGACTGGCCGATGGCCAGGGCGGCCAGGCCGCACATGACCAGCGCCAGGAACGCCAGCGCGCCGGCGGTGAGGCTCACCACCGCGCCCACCCGCTCGGCCATGGCCCGGTCGGTCTCGTCGACGGCGAACCCCATGTGGCGCACCGCCGCCGCCACCCGAGGCACGTCGTCGGGCCGCGCCGCCTGCAGCGTCACGGCGCTGTAGCCCTGGAAGGGCTTGCGGTACTCCTGGTTGAGCCGGCGCGCAGCCTGGAGCGGGATGGCCACCGTGTAGAGCGGCACGCGCTCGGAAAAACCCGCCAGGAGCAGCCGCCCGTCCGCCACCTGGTCCTCGGTCTTCAGCGGCACGATGGAGTGGCCGACGCGCACCGGGAACTGCAGCCCCACCAGCGCGCTCCCGGGCGGGAGCCGGCGCAGGTTCCAGGCGGGGGCGATGGTCTTGTTGTAGACCTCGACCAGGCGCGCCGAGGCCACCACCGGGATGGGCTCGCCGGCGCCGCGGTCCTCGAAGCGGCGGCCCGGGCCGAGGTCGGAGCGCACCAGCCCAGGGTCGACGCCGATGACCGGCACCTGCACCGTGAACCCCTCCGGCCAGTTCAGGGCCACGCCCTCGGGCGGGCGGCTCGCCGAGACGGGCACGCGCAGGTTGACCTTGGGCCAGGCGGCGGCCACGCCCTCCGCCGCGGCCAGCCGGGCCACCGCCTCGTCGTCGAGCACGCCGCCCCCGAGCGCCCCGCCCAGCGAGACCGAGGAGGGGACCACCTCCACCAGCCGCGCCTCGCCGGGGAACATGCGCCGCGCCGCCTCGCCCACGCCGCCGCCCAGCGCCACGAAGAAGGCCAGGGCGGCGGCGCCGACGCAGGCGGCGGCGGCGTTCAGGGCCGCCCCCTTCCAGTCGGCGCGCAGGTCGAGCCGCGCCAGGTGCAGCAGCCGGCGCGCCCTCACCGGAGCCTCCCCGCCTCGAGGTGCAGCACCCGCCCGGCGACCGCCGACACCCGTTCCTCGTGGGTCACCACCAGCACCGTCATGCCGCCCCGAGCCAGCTCCTGGAACAGCGCGATGACGGAGGCCCCGGTGGCGGCGTCCAGGTTGCCGGTGGGCTCGTCGGCGAGCAGGACCTGCGGCCGCGCCAGGATGGCCCGGGCGATGGCCACCCGCTGCCGCTCGCCGCCGGAGAGCCGCGCCGGGAGCTTGGCGGCCTTGTCGGAGAGGCCGACGCGCGTGAGCGCCGCCAGGGCCGCCTGGCGCAAGGCGCGGAGCGGCCGGGCCGTCCCGCCGCGGGCGAACAGCCCCGGCAGCATGACGTTCTCCACCGCCGGCAGCGCCGGGAGGAGGTTGAACGACTGGAACACGAACCCAACCGCCTGGTTGCGGAAGGCGGCCCGGCCCGCGGCCCCGAGCCGGGAGAGGTCCTGCCCCGCCACCACCGCCTGGCCCTCGAAGTCGCCGTCCAGGCCCCCTGCCACGTAGAGCAGGGTGGACTTGCCCGAGCCGGAGGGCCCCACCACCGCCACCACCTCGCCGGCCCGGACCTCCAGGTCGAGCCCGTCGAGCACCGTCAGGTCGCGCTCGGCGTCGCGGAACCGCTTGCGGATGGAGCGGAGCGCGATCACGGCGGCCTCGGGGGCTCGCGCCCCTCGATCTCCAGGTCGAAGAGCGCCCCGCCGGGGAGGAGGTCGAAGCGCACCGTGGCCGCCAGCACCCTCGACGCCGGCTCGAGGAGGCGGTCGGCCAGCGAGCGCATCACGAAGGCGTTGGGGCCGGTGCCGTAGGCCTCGTCGGGGAGGGCTTGCACGCTGTCGAGCAGGTGCCCCACGTCCAGCACCGCCCCGCCCACGCCGCCCGCCAGCGCGGCGCGGGACGCGGCGCTGGGGGCCTGGTAGCCGCCCGAGCTGCTCTGCACCCGCCGCTCCAGCTGCTCCAGCCGCCCCGGCCCGCCGGCCACCAGCAGCCGCTGGCCCTGGATCGACCAGCCGAGCTGCCCCCTGCCGTAGCCCAGCGTCCAGCCGGTGCCGCGGGCGGCGACGCGAGCCCCGAAGCGGGGGGCCACCTTGGCCACCCGCGCCGAGAAGGCCCGCACCCGGGCCGGGTCGCGCACCCGCGCCGCGATCTCCAGCCTCACCAGGCGGAAGGGGTCGGCGCGGCGCAGGTCCGGCGAGGACGAGGAGAACTCGGCCAGCGTGAAGCTGGGCGCGACGGAGAGGGTGAGGGCGGCGCCCGGCGCCAGCGCCGAGAGCAGCTCCGACTCCAGATCCAGCCCGGCCGTGGCCAGGGCCCGCTCGAGGCGCGCCGGCAGGAAGGGGTGGGCCCGGCGCCACAGCGCCGGGAGATCGCCCCCCCAGCGCACCGCCAGCACGGCGTCGGGCGCGACCAGCCGGGCTTCCTCGAGCCCCGCCGCCCGCGCCGCCTCCGGTCCGGCGCCGGCCAGGGCGGCCCAGCCCGGGGCGCGATCCGGAGCCAGGCGCAGCCAGAGCCGCACCGAAAGGCTTCCGCTCGAGGCCCGCACCCCCAGGGCGGCGCCATCGCGCGCCGGCGGAGTCCCGGCCAGCGCCGGCG
>DASRTO010000202.1:0-3408 GCA_035655915.1 Anaeromyxobacteraceae bacterium | reverse complement strand
TCCCCATGCTGTGGCGCTACCGCCAGGCCGTCGGCGGTGCAGGCGCGACGCGCCTCGGTCGGCTGACCGCGCTGGTGGGCGCGGCCTACTTCCTCGTCTGGACCGCGTTCGGGCTGGCCGCCTATCCGCTGGGCGTCGCCCTGGCGGCAGTCGAGATGCGGCAGCCGGCGCTGGCGCGCGCCGTGCCGATCGCGGTCGGGGTGGTCGTCCTGATGGCCGGCTCCCTCCAGCTCACCGCGTGGAAGGCGCGTCACCTTGCCTGCTGCCGGGAGGCACCGGGGCGCGGCCGTACGTTGCCGGCGGACGCCGGCACGGCCTGGCGACACGGCCTGCGCCTCGGCCTCCACTGCAGCGGCTGCTGTGCCCCGCTGATGGCGATCCTCCTGGTGATCGGGGTCATGGATCCTCGCGCCATGGCCGTGGTGGCGGCAGCCATCACCGTGGAACGTCTCGCACCGGCTGGTGAGCGCGTCGCGCGAGCCACCGGGGCCGCCGTCGTCGGGGCGGGGTTGCTGCTGATGGCGCGGGCAGCGGGGCTCGCGTGACGCACCCGCCCGCCGAACGGGTGACCCGCCCGGCGCCGGCGAGGCGCCGCTATGCGAGTCGCGCCAGGTCGCGCACGGCCCCGGTGTCGGCGGAGGTGGTCATGGCGGCGTAGGCCCGAAGCGCCCGGGACACGGGACGAACGCGCCTCGCCGGCTTCCATGCGGCGGACCCCCTTGCCTCCATGGCCGCGCGGCGCCGGGCCAGCTCCCCATCGGGAACGGCGAGGTGGACGCGCCGGGCCGGGATGTCGATCTCGATGGTGTCGCCTTCCTCGACCAGGCCGATGGCGCCGCCGGCCGCCGCTTCCGGCGAGCAGTGCCCGATCGACAGGCCGGCGGTTCCGCCGGAGAAGCGGCCGTCGGTGAGCAGCGCGCACAGCTTCCCCAGCCCCTTCGACTTCAGATAGGAGGTCGGGTAGAGCATCTCCTGCATGCCGGGCCCGCCCTTGGGCCCCTCGTAGCGGATGACGACCACGTCGCCCGCCACGATCCGATCGCCCAGGATCTTCTCCACGGCCTCCTCCTGGGACTCGCACACGCGGGCGCGGCCGGCGAACCTCCAGATGCTCTCGTCCACCCCGGCCGTCTTCACGATGCAGCCGCGCTCGGCGAGGTTGCCATGGAGCACGGCCAGCCCGCCGTCGCGGGTGTAGGCGTGGCTCCGGTCGCGGATGCAGCCGCGGCTGCGGTCCAGGTCCAGCTCGGGATGGAGGCGCTGCTGGGAGAACGCCTCGAGCGTGGCCACGCCGCCCGGCGCGGCGCGATAGAAGTCGATGACCCTGGGGTCGCGGGCGCGCCTCACGTCGTGGCGCTCCAGGGCCTCCCCCAGGGTCCTCGAGTGCACGGTGGCCACGTCCCGGTGGATGAGGCCGGCCCGGTCCAGCTCGCCAAGGATGCCCATGACGCCGCCGGCGCGATGGACGTCCTCCAGGTGGTAGAGCGGCGTCGAGGGCGCCACCTTGCACAGGCAAGGTACACGGCGCGAAATGCGGTCGATCTCCCGCATGGTGAACTCCACCTGCGCCTCGTGCGCCGCCGCCAGGAGGTGCAGCACCGTGTTCGTGGAGCCGCCCATGGCCACGTCGAGGCTCATGGCGTTCTCGAAGGCCTCGGCGGCGGCGATGGAGCGGGGCAGGGCACTCGCATCCCCCTCCTCGTACCAGCGGCGGCACAGCGCGACGGCGAGCCGCCCCGCCTCCAGGAACAGCTCCTTCCTCGCGGCGTGGGTGGCCACCAGCGATCCGTTCCCGGGCAGCGAGAGGCCCAGCGCCTCGGTGAGGCAGTTCATCGAGTTGGCGGTGAACATGCCCGAGCAGGACCCGCAGGTCGGGCAGGCGGAGCGCTCGAGCTGCTCGACCTCGGCGTCGGAGGCCTTGTCGTCGCCGGCCTTGATCATGGCGTCGACCAGGTCGACGGCCACGACCTCGTTCTCCCGCCTCACCTTGCCCGCCTCCATCGGGCCGCCGGAGACGAACACCGCGGGGATGTCGAGGCGCAGCGCCGCCATGAGCATCCCCGGCGTGATCTTGTCGCAGTTGGAGATGCAGACCATGGCGTCGGCGCAGTGCGCGTTGACCATGTACTCGACCGAGTCCGCGATGAGCTCGCGCGAGGGCAGCGAGTAGAGCATGCCCCCGTGACCCATGGCGATGCCGTCGTCGATCGCGATGGTGTTGAACTCCTTGGCGATGCCGCCGGCCGCCTCGATCTCGCGCGCCACCAGCTGGCCGAGATCTTTGAGGTGCACGTGACCGGGAACGAACTGGGTGAAGGAGTTGGCCACGGCGATGATGGGCTTCCCGAAGTCTCCATCCTTCACGCCCGTCGCCCGCCACAGGGCGCGGGCACCGGCCATGTTCCTGCCGTGCGTCGTGGTGCGGGAGCGATAGGTCGGCATGGTGCGCGTCTCCCATGGGGCTGGTCGCCCCGGCGGACCGAGAAGTCGTGAGGAGATTCTATGATCGAACCCGTCGGGCCGGCGCTGTGCCCTCTCCTTTCACGTCCCGGGACAGCAACGACTCGGTCCTCCTTCGAAGCGACTCCAGCCTGTGCAGCTCCTCGCGCACCGATGTCTCCCCTGCGGCCCGCTGCGCGCGCGCCCGCGCCAGGGCACGCTCGGCCACCGAGGACACCTGCCGGAGGCTCGCGCGGATGTCGGAATCCAGGAGGGCGCGGCTCTCGGCGACGCGCTCCACCAGGTCGTTGGAGATGCGCGAGGTGTTCGCCTCGATGAGCTCGTCGAGGTAGTCGCCCACCTGTCGGAGGACGCTCCGGATGGCCCGCTCCCGGGTCCGCAGCCGGTCGGCGAGCGACCGGAACGGCGCGAAGGTGCGGGCCAGGATCTCGGTGTAGTAGAACCGGCTGCGAACGCGGAAGCCGGCCTCGGGGCCCAGCGATCCCGGCAGGTTCTCGGACCCAGGCTCGCCGGAACGGGTGAGCCGAGTCAGGAACTCGTTGGCGTGCTCGACGAAGCGGGCGGTGATCCGCCGGTACGTCTCCTCGGCGACGGGTTCCGTCTCGGCGCGCCACGCTTCCCAGACGCGCCTGGCGATCTGCTGCGCCAGCCGGAACCCTTCCCGCCGCATGGCGCCTCGCCGCTCGATCCTCCGCAGCGCCTGCTCGAGCTCGACGCGCGCGGCGGCCTGGGCCTCGGGGAAGCGGGTGGCTTGGCTGTCCCTGAGCTCGCGGCTGCTCCGCGCCTCTTCGGCCGCGAGGAGGACGCTCAGGTCCTGCAGGGCCCGCTCGGCCGAGGACACGTACGCCCGCAGCGTCTCGATCCGGCGCTCGGACTCCTCCATGGGCCGGATGAGGGCGTCGCGCCGCTCGTCCAGCTCGCGGAGCAGAGCGAGGGCGAGGCGCGCGA
>DASRTO010000201.1:0-2180 GCA_035655915.1 Anaeromyxobacteraceae bacterium | reverse complement strand
CTGGCCGAGGAGCGGATCCGGGCCGACGTGAAGGCGTTGCTGGCCGACCTGCGAAAGCGGAGCGAGGTGCGGGTGCTGGCGACGTTCGGCGCGGGGGAGTGATGGCCGAGCCTCCGGACGAGGTCCTGGCCGAGGCGGCCTTCCGGCCCATGCGGCCGGAGGACCTGGAGCGGGTGGTGGAGATCCAGCGGTCGGCCTTCGCCCACCCCTGGTCGCGCGAGCTCATCGCCCGGGAGATGGGCCACGACTGGTCCAGCGTGCTCGTGGCCGTCGAGCCGGGAGCCGCCGGGGAGGCCATCGTGGGGGTGGTGGTGTTCTGGCTGGTGCACGACGAGGTCCACGTGCTCAACGTGGCGGTGGCTCCGGAAGCGCGCCGCCGTGGCGTGGCCCGGGCCCTCATGTACGAGGCCGAGCGCCGCGGCGGGGCGAGGGGCGCCCGCCTGGCCACCCTGGAGGTGCGGCGCTCCAACCAGGCCGCCCTCGAGCTCTACCGCTCGCTCGGCTACCGCCAGGTCGGCGTCCGCCCCCGCTACTACGCAGAGGAGGGCGAGGACGCCATCGTGATGGAAAGAGAGCTGTCCTCCGTCACCCCGGCGGGGTAGAAGGGCGCGCCATGCTGTGGCGCCTCCTCAGGACCCTGCTGTTCCTCTTCGACGCCGAGTGCGTCCACCGCCTGGCGCACCGCTGGCTCCGCCTGCTGGGGCGGCCGGCGGCGCTGCGCCACCGGCCGCGTCCCGCGCCGTCGCTGCGCACCACCTGCCTGGGGCTGGAGTTCGAGAGCCCGCTGGGCCTGGCGGCCGGGTTCGACAAGGGCGAGGTCCACGTCGCCGGCCTGTTCGCCCTGGGGTTCGGCCACGTGGAGGTGGGCACCATCACGCCCCGGCCGCAGGCCGGGAACCCGCGGCCCAGGCTCTTCCGGCTGCCGGAGCACGGCGCGCTGCTCAACCGCATGGGCTTCAACAACCAGGGGATGGAGGTCTGCGCCGGGCGCCTGGCTGCGCTGGCTCGGGCGCTGCGCCCGGGCGTGCTGGGCGTCAACGTGGGGAGGAACCGGGACACGCCCAACGAGCGGGCCGAGGAGGACTACCTGGCCTGCATCGACCGGCTCCACCCCCACGCCGACTACCTGGTGGTGAACCTCTCCTCGCCCAATACCCCGGGCCTCAGGGCGCTCCAGGAGCGTGCGCCGCTGGAGCGGCTGCTGGGCGCCTGCGCCGGGCGGGCCCGCGCCGCCGGGAAGCCGCTCCTGGTCAAGCTCGCCCCGGACCTCGCCCCGGAGGCGCTCGACGAGGCGGTGGACGTGGCCGCGGCCTGCGGGGCGGCGGGGGTGGTGGCCACCAACACCACGGTCCAGCGGCCGGGAGCGACCGCCTGGCACCGGCTGGCGGCCGAGGCGGGCGGCCTCTCGGGCGCGCCCCTCGAGGCGCTGGCGACGGAGGCGGTCCGGCGGGCCTTCGTCCGCGCCCGCGGCCGCCTCCCGGTGGTGGGGGTCGGCGGGGTGATGACGGCGGAGGACGCCTACCGGAAGATCCGGGCTGGCGCCTCGCTGGTGCAGGCCTACACCGGGTTCGTCTACGGGGGGCCGCGGTTCGCCCCGCGGCTTCTCGACGCGCTCGCCAGGCTTCTCGAGCGGGACGGCTTCTCGACGGTCGCCGAGGCGGTTGGGGTCGATGCCCGGACCTGAGGTCGAGCCCCTCCCAGGTGAGTCACCGACCCTAGAGGGAAGGTGATGGGCCGGCTTTGGCAGCCCATCATCTGGATGACGCGACGCGTTGAAAGTGATTGACGCGGCTAACGCGGTGCGTTATCCAGTGGCAGGCTTTGTATACCCCAAAAGGAGGATTTCCATGGCAGAGGTGAGCAAGACCGCTAATCACAGGGGCGCCATGAAGGTACCCGAGTTCCTGCGTGAGCCGCTCGAGGCGGCCCAGTCCCGCCTGGGGACGCTGGAGAAGGACGCGCAGAAGCTCTTCAAGAACATCTCCGGCCGGGTCCAGAAGGAGTGGAGGCAGGACTGGCCCGAGATGAAGGATCGGCTTGACAAGCTGCTCGCCGCCGGGCGCGAGCGGGCCTCCGAGTGGCGTGGCCGCGCGGAGCACGTCCGGGCCGACGCCATGGACCGGCTCATGGAGCTGGTGAAGTTCCTCGGCGTCGCCACCCGCGACCAGCTGGAGCAGCTC
>DASRTO010000200.1:0-1891 GCA_035655915.1 Anaeromyxobacteraceae bacterium | reverse complement strand
CCGGCCCGGACGGCGGGGCGGAAGTCGCCCCCGGCTCGGGAGCCGCGGCGGCCTCGCCCTCCGGAGCCAGGGCTTCCGGCGCCGGGACCTCGGGCGCCTGCGCCGCCGGCGGGGGCGCCTGGAAGGGCACCGGCATGGGCGCGCTTGCGCACCACGAAGCCGGGACCGGCGTGCCTGGCGGCCGCCGGCTTGGGCCGGCGCTCGGCCAGGATCTTCTCCACCGCCGCCTGGGCCTGGTCGTCCTCCAGCGACGAGGAGTGGCTCTTCACGTCGTAGCCCAGCGCGTGGAGCTTCTCCACGAGCTCCTGGTTGGAGAGCTCGATGCCGTGCTCCTTCAGCTGCTTGCCGAGCTCGTGAACGCGCTTCTTCGACATGGACGGTCTTTCCCTAATCCCGAACGGCGGTTTCCGTCAACTGCGCTGCCAGGGCGACGCCGTCCGCCTGCGCCGGGGCGCGGAAGGCCCGGGCGAAGGCGCGCCGCTTCAGGGCCCGCTCCAGGCACCCCGGATCCGGGTGGAGCCAGGCCCCTCGCCCGCCGCGCCGATCGCGGTCCACCGCCACCCGCCCCTCCGCCAGCCGGAGGCGGACCAGCGACGCCGGCGCGCCCTTCTGGCCGCAGCCGATGCAGGTCCGCTGCGGCGCCCTGGCCATGGTCAGCTCCACTCGCGCATCCTCAGGCGGTGGGGCCCTGGGCCCCCGCCTTCTCCCGCTCGGCGTCGAGCTCGGCCCGCAGGCGGGCCTCCTCCTCGAGGTAGACGCCCACCGCGTGCTTGATCTGCCGGGCCTTCTTGATGCCCAGGCCGGTGGACTCGGCCAGCTTCATCATGTCTCCCTCGGCGTGGATGGCCTCCACGGTCGGGTAGCCGGCCCCCTTGAGCTGCTCGATGGTCTTCTCCCCCCCCCCGCGCACCCGGGCCAGCCGCTCCTCCTGCGAGAGCTCGTCGGGGTGGCGGCGCGCCTCGGCCAGCCGGGCCGCCTCGCGCTCCTGCTCCAGCCGGATCTCCTCCTCGGCGTCCACGATGGCTTGCTCCCGGGCCTTCTTCTGCAGGTCCGGGATCATGTCGGTGGTGAAGCCGGGGAACTGGGTGAGCATCTCCGGGGCGGCGTTGGCGACGTCCTGCGCCTTGCGGAACCCGTGGGCGTAGAGCATCTCCTGGGTGGCCTCGGGGATGCCGATGGCGGTGAAGCTCACCCGGGCGAACTCGCGCATCTCCCTCACCCGCGACTCGGAGTTGATGTCCAGCTTCCAGCCGGTGAGCTGGGAGGCCAGGCGCACGTTCTGGCCGCGCCGCCCGATGGCCAGCGACAGCTGGTCGTCGGGGACGATGATCTCCATGGCCCGGTTTTGCTCGTCCAGCAGCACCCGGGAGACCTCGGCCGGCGCCAGCGCGTTGCAGACGAAGCGGGCCGGGTCCTCGTGCCAGGGCACGATGTCGATCTTCTCGCCGCGCAGCTCCTGCACCACCGCCTGGACGCGGCTGCCCTTCATGCCCACGCAGGCGCCCACCGGGTCCACGTCCGAGTCGCGCGAGGAGACCGCGATCTTGGCGCGCCCGCCCGGCTCGCGGGCGGCCGCCTCGATGACCACCACCCCCTCGGCGATCTCGGGCACCTCCATCTCGAACAGCTTGCGGAGCAGCTCCACCGAGGCGCGCGAGAGGATGATCTGCGGCCCCTTCGACTCGCGCAGCACGTCGAGCACGAAGGCCTGGATGCGGTCCCCGGCCCGGTAGCTCTCGCGCGGCACCTGCTCGCGCACCGGCAGCACCGCCTCGGCGCGCCCCAGGTCCACGATGACGTTGCCCCGCTCGAAGCGGCGCACGATGCCGGTGATGACCTCGCCCTTGCGGTCCTTGTACTCGTTGTGGACGTTCTCGCGCTCGGCGTTGCG
>DASRTO010000199.1:0-1695 GCA_035655915.1 Anaeromyxobacteraceae bacterium | reverse complement strand
CTCATGCGCGGTCGGCTCTCGGAGCGTGGGCTCCTGCTCATCATCGGCACCATCCAGTTCGTGAACGTCCTGGACTTCATGATGGTGCTGCCGCTTGGGCCGGACTTCGCCGGGGCGCTCGGCATCCCCGTCTCCAGGCTCGGGCTCGTGGGCGGGAGCTACACGGCGGCCGCGGCGCTGAGCGGGATCCTCGGGGCCGTGGTCCTCGATCGCTTCGATCGCCGCAGGGCGCTCGCCGTCGCCCTCGGCGGCCTGGCCCTGGGGACGCTCGCCGGCGCCTTCGCCGGGAGCCTGGCCTCGATGGTGGCGGCCCGCGTCCTGGCCGGCGCCTTCGGCGGGCCGACCGCCGCGCTCTCGCTCGCGGTCGTGGGCGACGTCGTCCCGCCAGAGCGGCGCGGCCGGGCCATGGGCGCCGTCATGGGAGCCTTCGCCGTTTCCTCGGTGCTGGGCGTCCCCGCGGCGCTGGAGCTCGCCCGCCTCGGCAGCTGGAGGTTGACGTTCTTCGCGGTGTCGGCGCTGGGCGCGGCCGTGGCCGCGGGCGCCTTCGCCCTCCTGCCGCCGCTTCCGCGCCACCTCGAAGCCCGGCCGGGAGCGAGGCCGGGGGCGGGCCGGTTCCTGCTGCGGCCGGCGGTGACCCTGGCCCTGCTCGCCATCGCGGCCCTCATGACCGCCCAGTTCGCACTCGTCCCCAACATCGCCGCCTTCTGGCAGTTCAACCTCGGCTATCCGCGCGAGCGCCTGGGCCTGCTCTTCATCGCCGGCGGGGCGGCGAGCTTCGCGGGCATGCGGGTGGCGGGATGGCTGGCGGATCGCCTCGGCGCCGCGCTCACCACCGCCGGCGCGACCGCGCTGTACGTGGTCGCGGTGCTGGCGGCCTTCGTCCTTCCCCCCACCGCTTCGCCGCTCGTCCTCTTCGTGGGCTTCATGGTCGCGAGCAGCGCGCGAATGGTCCCCCTGCAGGCGCTGTCCACCCGGCTCCCCGAGCCGGAGCAGCGGGCGCGCTTCATGTCGGCGCAGTCCGCGGTCCAGCACCTCGGCGCCGCGGCCGGGGCCTTCCTCGGGGCGGGCCTGCTCCGCCAGCTTCCGGACGGGCGCCTGGCCGGCATGGACGGCGTCGCCTGGCTGGCGGTGGCGCTGGCGGCAACCGTGCCCGGCATCTCGTGGCTGGTGGAGCGAGGCGTCCGCCGGCGCGAGCGGCGAGACCGGGAAGCGAGGGCCGCGCGCGCGGCCACGCACGACGCGCTCGCCTGTGACCCTGGCGCGGCCGCCGGCGAACGCAGCCCGATTCCGCGCCGCCTGGCCTCCGGCTAGCCGCTGCCGCGCGGATGGATCGGGCGGCTCCCGCCTGCCACCGGGGCGACCCCGCCGCGTGCTCGGCACGGGTGACCAGCGCGATCGTGCCGCCGTGGGGCCGCCGGGCCCGCCCTGTGGGACACCCGTCCGGGATGTCCAGACGTGGCCGTCCCGATCGTCTGTTGGGCAGGACGCTCGGACCGGCGTCCGGAGCCGGTACGCATGGTCCAGGGACGAGGAATGGAATGCACACGAGGAGAAGGTACCTGCTCAACCCTTGAGCAACCTGCTCCGGCTCGGGTACCCGGTTGGGCCACTCGCGGGTCGATGGCCGCGCATCCCGTTAATAAGCCCGGATGGTGCGAATGATCGACCCCGGCCCGGAACTTGCGAGGGTTCCGG
>DASRTO010000198.1:0-8381 GCA_035655915.1 Anaeromyxobacteraceae bacterium | reverse complement strand
CTGGTACGGCGCCCGCCACCCGCACCCGGAGCTGCTGGACGTGTTCGTCTACGGGCTGCCGGAGCTGGAGCGGGAACGCATCCACCGCTCGCGCCTGGTGGCCTCGCCGGGCTGCTTCGCCACCGCGGTGGAGCTGTCGCTGCTGCCGCTGGCCAGGGCCGGCCTGCTCGAGGGCGTGGTGCACGTGCAGGGCATCACCGGCTCGTCGGGCTCCGGTGCCGCCCCAGGGGCCGGGACCCACCACCCGGTGCGCGCCGGGAACCTCCGCGCCTACAAGCCGCTCACGCACCAGCACGTCCCGGAGATCCAGCAGACGCTGACCCAGGCCGGGGCCCGCGATCTGGAATTGCGCTTCGTGCCGGTCTCGGCGCCACTCGGCCGCGGCATCCTGGCCACCAGCTTCGCGGAGGTCCCCGAGGACTGGACCGAGGAGCGCGTCCAGCGGCTCTACCAGGAAGCCTACGCCACCGAGCCCTTCGTGCGGGTGCCCGCGAGGCGCCTCCCCGAGGTGGCGGCGGTCTCCGGGTCGAACCACGCCGAGGTGGGGGCGGTGGGGGGGCCACCCTTCCGCGGCCGGCGTACCGTCACCGCCATCTGCGCCCTGGACAACCTCGTCAAGGGCGGCGCCGGCCAGGCCATCCAGAACACGAACCTCATGCTGGGGCTGCCCGAGACCATGGCGCTCGAGGACCCGGGGCCCTGGCCGCCGTGAGGGAGGGACCGTGAAGACGCTGGTGGTGAAGCTGGGCGGCGAGGTGGTGGCCAGCCCGGAGGTGGACGCCGTCTCCGGCGACGTGCGGCGCCTGGTGGCCGGCGGCCACCGGGTAGCCATCGTCCACGGGGGCGGGCCGCAGGCCACCGCGCTGCAGAGGCGGCTCGGCATCGAGACTCGCCAGATCGCCGGGAAGCGCTACACCGACCCGGAGACGCTGGAGGTGATGAAGTACGTGGTGGCCGGGCAGGTGAGCGTGGACCTGTGCGCCCGGCTCCTCGCCGCCGGCGTCATGCCGGTGGGGCTCCACGGCGCGAGCGGCCACGTGCTCAAGGCGGTGCAGCGGCCGCCGCGGATCATGACCGGCGCCGGCCCCGAGCCGGTGGACCTGGGGCTGGTCGGCGACGTCACCGGCTTCAACCTGCCGCTGCTGGGCGACCTGTGGGAGCGCGGCTACGTCCCGGTGCTGGCCTGCCTGGGCATGACCGCCGAGGGGCAGGCCCTCAACATCAACGGCGACACGGTGGCCGCCCAGCTGGCCGGGGCGCTGCGCGCCGACGCGCTGGTGGCGGTGACCTCGACCCCCGGGGTGCTGCGCGACCTGAAGGACCCAGCCAGCCGCATTCCCCGCCTGAACCGGGCCGGCTTCGAGGCGGGGGTCCGCGACGGGACCATCTCCGGCGGGATGATCCCCAAGCTGGAGGAGTCCTTCGCGGTGCTCCGGGCCGGGGCCCGCTCGGTGGTGGTGGTCGGCAGGCTGGCGGCCGGGGACCTGGAGCGGGCGGTGCTCGAGCCCGGCAGCGTGGGGACGGTGCTGGAGGGGTAGTCCCCCCCCTCAGCACAGGTCCGGCGGCTGCCCGGTGGACGCCAGGACGCTGCTCCAGAGCGGTCCCTGGGGGTCGATCTTCCGGCGGTGCGACACCGCCAGCGATATGGGCACATGGGTGAACTGGTGGTTCCAGAAGCTGACCACCATGTTGGTGCGCCCGCTCATCCCGGCGTGGACGGCGGCGTGCCCGAGGAGCAGGCAGAAGGCCGAGTCGTGGGCGCCCGCCGGCACGCTGCGGATTGTGTAGCTGGGATCGATGTACTTGAGGTTCACCTCGGTCCCGGCCCGCCGGAAGTGCTCCTTGATGGCGTCGCGCAGGAACGCGCCGACGTCGCCGTAGCGGACGTTCCCCGAGGCGTCGCGCCCGCCCGGCCCCGCTACCAGGTCCTGGCCGGCGCCCTCGGCGATCACCACCACCGCGTGGCCCCGGCGCTCGAGCCGCCGCGCCAGCTCGGCCAGGAACCGCTCCAGGCCGAAGGGGACCTCGGGCACCAGGCAGAAGTTCACGTGGGCGTCCACCAGGACCGCATGGGCGGCGATGAACCCCGAGTCGCGCCCCATGAGCTTCACCAGCCCGATCCCGTTGCGCGCGGCCTCGGCCTCGGTGTTGGCCGCGTAGGTGGCCCGCCGCGCCTCGGCCACGGCGGTCTCGAAGCCGAAGGTCTTCTGGACGAAGGGAACGTCGTTGTCGATGGTCTTGGGGATGCCGATCACCGCGATGGGGAGCCCGCGCCGCGCCGCCTCCTCGCCGATCTTCTGCGCGCCGCGGAGCGTGCCGTCGCCGCCGATGGCGAAGAGGATGCCCACCCCCAGGTCCTCCAGGGTGCGCACCATCTCCGCCGGATCCTGCGGGCCGCGGGAGGAGCCCAGAACCGACCCGCCAAGATGGTGGATCCGGTTGACGGCGTCCGGCGTGAGGAGGACCGGCTCGTGGCCGTGGCGCGGCACCAGCCCCTCGTAGCCGTAGCGGAACCCGTAGACCCTCCCCACGCGGTAGTGGTGGTACAGGCTCAGCACCACCGAGCGGATCACGTCGTTGAGGCCTGGGCACAGCCCGCCGCAGGTCACGATCCCGCAGGCCAGGCGCGCCGGGTCGAAGAAGATCCGCTCCCGCGGCCCCGCCACCTCCATGGCCGGGGGGGCGGCGCCCCGGTCGAGCCACGGCTTCAGATCCTCGAGCCGCGCGTGGTAGAGCACGCGCTCCTCGTCGCCGGTGAACCCGACGCCGGAGAGCGGCGACGGCAGGCGGCACTCCCCCAGTCGCTGTACCGTGAAATCGAGCTCGCCGTCGGGCATGGCGCGCCTCCTGGCCTCCGCGAACTTGTATGACACGTGGACCCGGAGGGCCAGCGTCGGCGAGCGCGACAGCCTGAGGGGGTCCCCCTGGCGAGCCCCCGGCCGCGCGGCGGGGTCACGGCACCGGCTGGAGGTGCTCCGCCTCAGGCAGCCGGCTCGGTCGCCCCGCTACGCGAACGGGACGGCAGACACCCGGTCGCCGGCGCGGACCCGCAACAGCCGCCGCGCCTCGGCGGGGAGTCGCACCCGGCCGCCCTCGACCGCCGCCTCGGCCCGGACGGCGCGGAAGCGGATCCGCCCCGACCGCGAGTCGGTTCCCACCAGCAGCGGGGCCGCCCCGGGCGGCGGCTCGCCCTCCGCCACCGCCAGGCGCCGGCAGTCGCGCACCAGCGCCACCTCGTCCGTGGCGCACTCGTAGTGCGGTCCCCCGTCGAAGGGGTCGATGCGCCTCACGCGGCGGAAGCCGATGCGCTCCAGCATCCGGCGCGCCCCCTCGGTGGCCGGACCCACTGCCCCCAGGAGCCGCCGCACCCGCGGCGGGAAGACGGTGGCGTAGAGGTCGCCGGGGGGGAAGAGCTGCTGGATGAACTCCTTGTTCCTCCGGGAGAGCTTGTCGGCCTCCTGGTAGTCGAGGCCGGTGAAGCGCCGGCCGCAGGACTCCCAGAACAGGCTCTTCCCGTCGGCGGTGAGGGGCGGCATGAGCTCCGCCAGCATCCGGTCGCGGAAGCGGTCGCGGTGCATGGCCACATAGAGGAAGCGCACGAAGCTGAGCTGCTTGCCCGGCCGCGCCTCGCCGCGCCTCGCCCGCGGGTGGACCACCAGCCCGCCGATCTCGGTGGGGCCGTGGAAGTGGTAGCCGATGGAGAGCACCTGGTGCTTGAACCAGCGGTCCAGGGTGGAGGAGTAGTGCTCCCGGTCCGACAGCTCGAAGAAGGTGCAGGGCGACTCGCGGGTGCCGTGCTGGGCGATGATCATGGAGGTGCCCACCACCCGGCGGCGGCGCACGTCCTCCAGGGCGAAGACGTAGCGGCGCCGCAGCGCATCGCGGATGCGCCCGTCGAAGCTCCGGGCCGACTCGTCGAGGATGGCCGAAAGCGCCCGCTCGTCGTCGGGGAGGTTCACGGTGTCGAGCATGCGGGCCAGGACCTTGAGGTCCTGGAGGTCGCTCCGGAGGGCGTTGCGCAGGAGGTACATGGCGGAGCGGCCGAGCCCGCGGCGCGGCCCGGGGCCGGGTCTAGCACGGCGCCGCCGCGGCTGTCATGGAGAAGGCCGGGTTGATCCGCGGGGCCGTCCGTGCCATCACCTCCGGCCATGCGCGCGGTGGTGCAGCGGGTGTCGCGGGCGTCGGTCCGCGTCGACGGGGCGGTGGCCGGGGCCGTCGAGCGGGGGCTCCTGGTGCTCCTGGGGGTGGCGGCTGGCGACGGCGAGGCCCAGGCCCGCTGGATGGCGGACAAGGTGGCGCAGCTGCGCATCTTCGAGGACCCGGCCGGCAAGATGAACCTCTCCGTGGAGGACGTCCGCGGCGGGGTGCTGGTGGTCTCGCAGTTCACGCTGCTCGGCGACGCCCGCAAGGGGAACCGCCCCAGCTTCGTGGCCGCGGCGCCGCCCGAGGCGGCGAGCGCCCTCTACCAGCAGGTCTGCGCCCTGCTCGGCCAGCGGGGGCTGCCGGTGGCGCAGGGTGTCTTCCGGGCCCACATGGAGGTGGAGCTGGTGAACGACGGGCCGGTCACCATCCTGCTCGACACCGGGCGGGGGGGGCCCTGACCCGGCGGCTCGGCCTCAGGAGGGCGCGGGCGGAAAGGTCACCCGGACGAGCAGGCCCCCTTCCGCGAAACCGCCCCGGGCATGGTAGGGTACGGCTCCCGACTCAGTGCCCGACTGCCTCTTCTGCCAGATCGTCGCCAAGGCCGTGCCCGCCAGGCTGGTGCACGAGGACGCGGACGTGGTGGCCTTCGAGGACATCCAGCCGCAGGCGCCGGTCCACGTGCTGGTGGTCCCGAGGAAGCACCTCCCCAGCCTGAACGACCTCGCCCCCGGCGACGAGGCCCTGGCCGGCAAGCTCCTCCGGGTGGCGGCCTCGGTGGCGCGGGCGCGGGGGGTGGCCGAGGCGGGCTGGCGCGCGGTGGTGAACACCAACCGCGAGGGCGGGCAGATCGTGTTCCACCTGCACCTGCACGTCCTGGGCGGCCGCCCCATGTACTGGCCCCCCGGCTAGGATCCCCGGTGAGAGCGGCCCGCTCCACGACGAGCCAGCTCCCCCGCGCGTGCCGCGCTGCGGCTTGCGCCAACCCCCGTCTATTTGGGATCAAAAACCTTTCCCCGGGGCCGGGAGCCCGGGGCGCGGGCGGCCGAGGAGGCACATGCCGTTTCTCAGGGTGAAGGACGTCTTCCTCCACTTCCGGGGGGTCACGGCGCTCTACGACGTGAGCTTCGAGGTCCAGGCGGGGCACATCCACGCCATCATCGGCCCCAACGGCGCCGGCAAGACCTCCATGCTGAACTGCATCTCCGGCGTCTACCGGCCCCAGCGCGGCACGATCCACTTCCAGGACCGCGACGTCAGCCGGCTCTCGGCGGCGGCCCGCACCGGGCTGGGGATCGCCCGCACCTTCCAGAACATCGCCCTCTTCAGGGGCATGACCGTCCTCGACAACCTCCTCATCGGCCGCCACGTCCACCAGCACACCGGCATCCTCGGGGGCGGTCTCTACTACGGCCTGGGCCAGAAGGAGGAGATCGCCCACCGCCAGGTGGTGGAGGACATCATCGACTTCCTGGAGATCCAGCACATCCGCAAGAAGGTGGTGGGCACCCTGGCCTACGGGCTGCAGAAGCGGGTCGAGCTGGCGCGGGCGCTCGCGCTGCAGCCCAAGCTGCTGCTCCTCGACGAGCCCATGGCCGGCATGAACTCCGAGGAGAAGGAGGACATGGCCCGCTTCGTCCTCGACATCAACGAGGACCGGGGCACCACCATCGTCATGATCGAGCACGACATGGGGGTGGTGATGGACGTCTCCCACCGCGTCACCGTGCTCAACTTCGGCGAGAAGATCGCCGACGGCCTCCCCGAGGAGGTTCGCCAGGACCGGAGCGTTCAGGACGCCTACCTGGGCGAGCAGCACGAGGCGGCCGGAACGTAGGGGCACCGTGAGCGTCCTCGACCAGCTCGGCGGCGACGACACCTTCCCCAAGCTCCTGGTGCGCAACGCCGGGCGCTTCGGGGCGCGCACCGCCTTGCGGGAGAAGGAGTTCGGCATCTGGCAGTCCGTCTCCTGGCGCGAGTACCACGACCGCGTGCGCGACTTCTCGCTGGGTCTCCAGACCCTGGGCATGCAGCGCGGCGACAAGGTGGCCATCATCGGCGACAACCGGCCGGAGTGGGTGTGGTCGGAGGTCGCCGCCCAGGCGGCCGGCGGCGCCTCGGTGGGCCTCTACCAGGACTCGAACCTCAACGAGGTCGCCTACGTCATCGACCACTGCGACGCCACCTTCGTGGTGGCGGAGGACCAGGAGCAGGTCGACAAGATCCTGGACATGCTGGACAAGCTCCCCAAGGTGCGGAACGTCGTCTTCACCGACCCGCGGGGGCTGCGGAACTACCGGCACCCGAAGCTGCTCTCCTTCGAGGCGGTGGAGGCGATGGGCCGCGAGCTCCACGCCCGCGAGCCCGGCCGGTGGATGGAGAACGTGGGCCATGGGCGCGCCGGGGACGTGGCCATCATCTGCTACACCTCGGGCACCACCGGGTTCCCCAAGGGGGCCACCCTCTCCTTCGAGAACCTCCTCTCCATGGCGCTGGCGCTGCACGCCGTGGACCCCAAGAAGCCCGACGACGAGTTCGTCTCCTTCCTGCCGCTGGCCTGGATCGGGGAGCAGATGATGTCGCTCTCCACCGCGCTGGCGGTGGGGTTCACCGTCAACTTCCCCGAGGAGCCCGAGACGGTGATGGAGAACATCCGGGAGATCGGGCCCAACGTGATGTTCGCCCCGCCGCGCATCTGGGAGAACCTGACCTCGACCGTGCAGGTCAAGATCATGGACACCACTCCCTTCAAGCGGCTCATGTACCACCTGCTCATGCCGGTGGGCTACCAGGTGGCCGACCTGCGCTTCCAGAAGAAGCCGGTGCCGCTCGGGCTGCGGGTGCTGTACCGGCTGGCCACCTGGGGCCTGTTCCGCGCCCTCAAGGACCGCCTGGGGTTCACCCACCTGCGCTCCGGTTCCACCGGCGGCGCCGCGCTCGGGCCGGACGTCTTCCGCTTCTTCCACGGCATGGGCGTGCCGCTGAAGCAGATCTACGGCCAGACCGAGATCTCCGGCATCTCCTGCATCCACCGCGAGGAGGACATCCAGTTCCACACCGTGGGGACCCCCATCCCCGGGACCGAGGTGCGCATCTCCGAGCGCGGCGAGATCCTCTCCCGCAGCCCCGCGGTCTTCCTGGGCTACTACAAGAACGAGCAGGCCACCCGCGAGGCGCTGGAGGGGGGCTGGCTCCACTCCGGCGACGCGGGCTACCTGGCCGAGGACGGCCACCTGGTGGTCATCGACCGCATCAAGGACGTGATGCAGCTGGCCGACGGCACCCAGTTCTCGCCCCAGTTCATCGAGAACCGCCTCAAGTTCTCCCCCTACGTGAAGGAGGCGGTGGTGGTGGGCACGGGCCGACCCTTCCTCACCGCCATGCTCTGCATCGACATGGGGATCGTGGGCAAGTGGGCCGAGAAACGGCGCATCTCCTACACCACCTACACCGACCTGTCGGCCAAGCGCGAGGTCTACGACCTGGTGCAGAAGGAGGTCGACAAGGTGAACGAGACCCTCCCGGCGGCGGCCCGGGTGAGGAAGTTCGTGCTCCTCTACAAGGAGCTGGACGCCGACGACGAGGAGCTGACCCGCACCCGCAAGGTGCGGCGCGCCTTCGTGGAGGAGCGCTACCGGGAGGTCATCGACGCCCTCTACGGCGGCCGCGGCGAGGTGGCCATCGACACCACCATCAAGTACCAGGACGGACGCAGCGCCCGCATCCACACCACCCTGCTGGTGCGCGAGCTCGGGCCGGGGAAGGCCGCCTGATGGAGTTCTTCCTGCAGCTGGTCCTGAACGGGCTCGTCATCGGGTCGATCTACGCCCTGGTGGGCCTGGGCTTCGTCATCATCTACAAGTCCTCCTCGATCCTGAACTTCGCCCAGGGTGAGCTGCTGATGCTCGGGGCGTACGTCTGCCTCGCCATCTTCACCACCTACCGGGTGCCGTTCCTGGCCGCCTTCGCCCTGACGCTCGGCTTCTCGGTGGTGCTGGGCGTGCTCCTGGAGCGGTTGCTGCTGCGCCCCATGATCGGCGAGCCGGTGATCTCGGTGATCATGCTCACCCTGGGGCTGGCCTCGGTGCTCAAGGCCGTCGTCCAGGGCATCTGGGGCACCGACATCCGACCCTACCCGGAGATCTTCCCCACCAGGCCGGTGCACATCGGCCCGCTGCCGGTCTCGCAGGGCTACCTCTACAGCATGCTCAGCATCGCGGTGCTGCTGCTGGTCTTCTCCG
>DASRTO010000197.1:0-4402 GCA_035655915.1 Anaeromyxobacteraceae bacterium | reverse complement strand
ACCGCCGTGCCCACCAGGTTCCTCGCCATGGCCCGCAGGAAGCCGCGCCCCTCGAGCACCACCGCGTAGAGCGGCGCCCAGGCGACCTCGAGCACCTCGGCCCGCGTGAGCGTGCGCACCGTGCTGCGCTGCTCGCCGGGGCGGGCGAAGCCGCGGAAGTCGTGCTCCCCCACGGCGGCGGCGAGCGCCCTTCGCATGGCCGCCGCGTCGATCCGGTGCGGGCGCAGGCCGGGGAAGGCGCGATCGTCCGGAAGGGTCCAGGCGTAGGGCTCGAGCCCGCAGGGTGGCGGTACGCCCACCAGGTAGACGTAGCGGCGCGAAGCGGCGCTGGCCCGGGCATGGAAGGAGGTGGGGACCCGGGCCGCCTCCAGGCACAGCAGCTCCGGCGGCGTCTCGCGGTTCAATGCGGCGCGCATCGCCTCCGGCTCGAGGTCGGCGCGCGCCGCGAAGCTCACCACCTGCCCGAGCGCGTGCACGCCGGCGTCGGTGCGGGCGGCCGCGTCGAGCCGGGACCTGATCCCCAGCGTGGCGAGGGCCCGCTCCAGGGCCTCCTGAACCGTGGGCAGGCCCGGCTGGCGCTGGAAGCCGCGGAAGGCCCATCCCTGGTAGGCGAGGCGCAGAGCGTAGCGTCGCTTTTCCACGTCGTGGTACCTTTGTGACACGCCTGCGCCACCGGGCGCCACCGCCGATGCCCATCCACGAGCGCGACCAGCGGCCGACGGCGGCCGGCCACCAGGACGGCGAGTGGACCTTCAAGAAGGGCGGCCAGGTCTTCGGGCCGGTGAGCGCCCGCGAGCTGGTGGCGCTGCTGTACCGCGGCGAGCTCGACGGGCGCACCCCCGTCGCCGGCGACGACGGCGCCTACCGCCCGCTGGGGCAGGTGCCGGCCTTCCTGGTCCAGGTGAAGAAGGCCGAGGCCCAGCTGCGGGTGGAGCGGGAGGTGACCGGGGCGCGCCTCCTCAAGCGCCGGCGCCGCCGCCTGCGCTGGACGGCGGCGGCGCTGCTGGTGCTGGGGGGCGGCGGGGGCGGGCTGTGGCTCGCCTGGTGGCTCGCGGCCAGCAAGCCCTGGGAGCCGCGCTCCCGGCTCCTGGAGGACTTCGGGGGCGGCATCGCCATCGCCTCGCCGGTGCGGATCGGCGGCGGCCGCCGCGCCGAGGCCCAGGCCGAGGTGGAGATCCCGGCCGAGGCCGGCCGGCGCGCGGCCCGCTCGGCCCAGGCGCCGAGCGGCAGCGCCGAGGGCGGAGAGCTGGTGGCCGCTCAGTACGACGTCTCCCACATCCAGGCGCTGGTGGGGCGAGAGCAGCGGACCCTGGCCCCTTGCTTCCGCGAGGAGGCACGCCGCTCGCCCGACTTCGCCGGCGAGATCCCCATCGAGTTCGCCATCGGCAACGACGGGCGGGTGGTGCAGCTGTGGATCGACCAGCCGCGTTTCAAGCGGGGGGAGCTGCACGAGTGCCTGCTGCGGACGCTGCGCGGCTGGGCCTTCAGGCCCTTCCCCGGGCAGCGCCCCACCGTGTCGCTCTCCTTCCGCGTCGGCCCGTCATGAGCAAGGCCGTCGAGCGCATCGCCGCCCGCATGGGGGACCTCCCCGAGGGATCGCTGCGGCGGCGGGTGCTGGAGGGAGCGCGCCGCTTCAAGGCCTCCTGGGTGGAGCTGGCCCGGCTCCTCTCGCAGGTGCGGCGCCAGCAGACCTGGCGGGAGTGGGGGTTCCCGAGCTTCGAGCGCTACTGCGCCCGGGAGCTCTTCCTGCGCAAGGCCACCGCCGACAAGCTCACCGCCTCCTACGGCTTCCTGGAGCGGCACGAGCCGGAGCTGGCGCGGGCCCGCGAGGCGCGGGGCGCCCCGGCCTTCGAGGTCATCGAGGTGCTGTCGCGGGCCGAGGCCGCCGGGCGCCTGCCGCCCGGGGGCTACCAGGAGCTGCGGGAGGAGGTGCTGGAGCGCGGCGCCACCCCGGCGTCGTTGAGCCGCCGCCTCGCCGAGCGGTGGGGCGGACCCCCACCTCTGCCGACCCCGCCTCCGGCCGAGCGGATGGCCCGCCTGGCGGCGGTGGCGCGGCGCCTCGCGGAGGCCTGCCGCCAGGAGTCGAGGCTGCCCGAGGCATTGCGGCGCCGCGCCGAGGCGCTGGCGGAGGAGCTGGGGGCGCTGGCCGGGGGCGGGTAGCCGCCCTCCGGGCCGGGGAGCGGCGGGCGCCCGGGGGCGGCCCGGGTTATGAAGGGCCGCGGCGCGGTCGCGTTGTGGTCGGAGCGCGCCGGTTTGGTGTAGCATCGAAAGGTCGAGGAACCCGTGAGCCGCAAGGAGCACCACAACCTCAGCTGCTCGTTCTGCGGGAAGGGGCAGCGCGAGGTCCGCAAGCTCATCGCCGGGCCCACCGTCTACATCTGCGACGAGTGCATCCGGCTGTGCAACGACATCATCGCCGAGGAGGCCGAGCGCGACGACGGCCGCCCCTCCATCTCCCTGCCCACCCCGGCCGAGATCAAGAGCTTCCTCGACGACTACGTGGTGGGGCAGGACAAGGCCAAGAAGATCCTCTCGGTCGCAGTCTACAACCACTACAAGCGGGTCTACGCGCGCAAGTCGGCCCGCCCGCAGCGGCAGGTGTCGGGGCGCCCCGGCGACGACGTCGAGCTGCAGAAGTCCAACATCCTGCTCATCGGCCCCACCGGCTCGGGCAAGACGCTGCTGGCCCAGTCGCTGGCCCGCTTCCTCAACGTCCCCTTCACCATCGCCGACGCCACCTCGCTCACCGAGGCCGGCTACGTGGGAGAGGACGTGGAGAACATCATCCAGAACCTGCTCCACAACGCCGACTACGACGTGGAGAAGGCCTCCCGCGGCATCGTCTACATCGACGAGATCGACAAGATCGCCCGCAAAGGGGACCAGCCCTCGCCCACCCGCGACGTGGGCGGGGAGGGGGTGCAGCAGGCGCTCCTCAAGATCGTCGAGGGCACCCGCGCCAACGTCACCCCGCGCGGTGGCAAGAAGTACAACCAGCAGGAGTACATTCAGGTCGACACCACCAACGTCTTGTTCGTGGTGGGCGGCGCCTTCTGCGGCATCGAGCAGGCCATCCGCCGCCGCATCGGCGTGAAGGGGCTGGGCTTCGGGGCCAAGATCGAGCGGCGCGAGGAGGCCAGCCTGGGCGAGATCCTGTCGCACATCGAGCCCCAGGACCTGGTGAAGTTCGGGATGATCCCCGAGTTCGTGGGGCGCATCCCCATCATCGCCACGCTCTCCGACCTCTCCGAGGAAGACCTGGTCACCATCCTCACCCAGCCCAAGAACGCCCTCACCAAGCAGTACGTGAAGCTGTTCGAGATGGAGAAGGTGAAGCTCACCTTCACCAAGGAGTCGCTGCGCGCCACCGCCCGCGAGGCCATGCGCCGCAAGTCCGGCGCCCGCGGCCTGCGCTCGATCCTGGAGCAGGCCATGCTCGACATCATGTACGACGTCCCCTACCGGGAGGGCGTGAAGGAGTGCCGCATCACCGAGGGCGTCATCCTGAACAAGGAGCCGCCCCTGCTCTCCTTCGAGAAGGAGAAGAAGCTGGCCTGAGGGGCGGCCCGGCGCTCCGCGCCGGAGCCCGGGCCTGGCTTCACAGTGTGGCGCTGCCGCCACCCGGGCCGCCATGGAATCGTCCGTCTTCCCAGGTGCTTCCGTTCGGCATCCGGCTTGCTAGCCGAGGACTCCGGAGCCCGTCCGCGCCCCGGCGGGGCGGGAGGAACGGAGGTCCCACCATGCGCCGCCCCATCGCCGCCCTGGCCCTTCTCGCCGCCTCCTCGATCGCGGCGCGGGCGCAGGAGCAGGGGCCCTACGAGCCGCCGCCCCCCGAGCAGCCCCAGGTGGACGTCTCGGTGGACATGGGCGCTCCGGGAGCCTCGGTCACCTTCGAGACCTTCCAGCAGGCCCTCTCGCCCTACGGCCAGTGGCTGAACGTCAGCCCCTATGGCATGGTGTGGCGCCCCAACGTGCAGGCCGGGTGGCGCCCCTACTACTACGGCCGCTGGGTCTGGACCAACGAGGGGTGGCTGTGGGTCTCGGACGAGCCATGGGGCTGGGGCCCGTACCACTACGGGCGCTGGTTCTTCGACGCCTCCTGGGGCTGGCTGTGGGTCCCGGGCTACCAGTGGGCCCCGGCCTGGGTGAGCTGGCGCTACAGCGCCGAAGCCGTCGGCTGGGCGCCGCTCGCGCCCGGCGTGTCCATCTACTTCTCCGGCTTCCCGGCCTTCTACGGGGCCTGGACCTTCGTGCCCTGCGGGAGCTTCGTGGGCGCTCCGGTCTACTCGGTCGCCTACCCGGCGGCCTACTACCCGACGTACTTCCAGCGCACCGCGCCCGCGCCGCCCCGGGCCGTGGCCTACGGCCGCACCGCCCCGGCCTGGGGCGGACCCGCCCATGG
>DASRTO010000196.1:0-3825 GCA_035655915.1 Anaeromyxobacteraceae bacterium | reverse complement strand
GCCGAGTCGGACGTGGTGCAGTGGAAGGCCAGGGCCTCCTAGGGGGGGCCATCGAGGGGGGGAACCGCCGGGAGGCCCGGATGGGCCTCCCGGCGAGCGCCTTCTCGCCACGGGGCCGCGGCGTCCTTGCGACTCCCTTCCTGGCCGCAGCGAGCGGGCAAGTCGTGCTGCCCGCGGTCCGCCCGCGATGGAGAACCCCGAGGGGTGTTGGCAAGATCCACGGTCGTCGAGGAATCCCACAGGTCCTCGTCGCAGGACTCTTCCTCAGCAATCGCCTGGGATTGTGGCCGGGGGTGTGTCGAGGGGCGTTGACGTCCTCAGCGATGTCTTTCCCGACACCGGTCGGTGGCGTCGGCCTCGCGCCCCAAGACACGACGGCGGCTCGCCTTTTCTCGGCCCGCGGCGCCGGGCTGGCTTGGCGTGCCGGTTGCGATGGGGGGAGGTCGAGGGCCGAGGGCCCGACGCTTCTTCACCCGGAGGAAGCCATGAACTCCATCCTCGAGATCCTGACGTCCATCGGAGTGTTCCTGGCGGGGCTCGCGGCGCGAGTCGGCATCGTCGTACTGGTCATGGTGGCCCTGCTCGCGCCGGTGGTGCTGGTGGTGGGCGCCGCGCGCGGATTCCGGAGCGTCGGCCTGTGGGCCATGGGGTATCGGGCGGCGGCCGGCCTGCGCTACCGCTTCGGCTTGTGGTACGCGTCGGGCCACAGCTGGCTCCGCCCGGACGGGAGCCGGCTGCGCGTCGGGCTCGACGACCTGGCCCAGCGGCTACTCCCATGGGCCGTGGCGGTCGAGCTCCCCTCGCCGGGCAGGAGGGTGAAGGCGGGGGAGCCGGTGGCCCGGATCTCCTCGGGCGGACGGGAGGCGGTGGTGGCCTCGCCCCTCTCCGGGACGGTCGTGACCGTGAACCCCGCCGTGGTTGCCGAGCCGACGCTGCTCAAGTCGGATTGCTACGGCCGTGGCTGGCTCTTTGCCGTCCAGCCGGACGACGAGAGCTGGCGGAAGCTGCCCACGGGCGAACGGGCCCGCGCCTGGATGTGGGCGGAGTCCCACCGCCTGGCCCGCTTCTACGAGCACCAGCTCGGCTTCGCCGCGGCCGACGGCGGAGATCTGGCGGCGCCTCCGGCCTCCCTGCTGGGCGAGGCTCAGTGGAAGGCCCTCACCCAGGCCTTCCTGAGCGGCTGAGAGGGGAGCGGCCGGGCCCCCGGCGGCGACCGCGCCATGACTCGAAACTCCGGCGGCGGCATCGCCCCGAGCGGCTGGTACCTCGACACCGGCCGCCTGGCCCCGCTCCACCTGCAGGCCCCGGGGAGGCTGCCGGGCCCGGCGCGGAGGTCGTTCCTCCGCGTGCCCCTGCCCGCCCTGGTGCTGCTCGCCCCATTGGTCGGTGGCGCCTGGCTCCTCGCCGCCCCGGTGGTGGGCCTCGCCTCCGCGGTCTGCGGGCTGGCGCGACGGGCGGCGGGAGGCTTTCCCGCGTCCCGAGGCCACGTTCCCGGCGAGGCTGACCTCACCGGGAAGCCCGGGCGCGAGGCCGGAGTCGAGGCCGGCCTGGAGGATCTGGAGCGCAAGGTCGCGGGCCGACGAGGGCATGGGCGCCCCGGAGGTCTCTGATCGGACTGGCCGCGGGCGTGCCACGTCCGGCCGGATCCACTTCACCCGAGGGCCAGCCTGGGGTAAGGATGGCTTCCCAATGCGCGCCGTCCTCGTGATCCAGTGCCCCGACCGGCCCGGCATCGTGGCCGCCATTTCCAGCTTCCTCTTCCAGCACGGGGCCAACATCACCGACCTCGACCAGCACTCCGGCGAGAATGGGCCGGGAGTCTACTTCATGCGCCTCGAGTTCACGGCGGACCTCCTGGAGGCGGGCCTGGAGGACCTCTCGCGGCGCTTCGGCGCCGAGGTGGCACCACGCTTCGGGATGGAGTGGCGGCTCACCTCGCTGGCCCGCCGCCCGCGGGTGGCCATCCTGACCTCGCGCCACGAGCACGTCTTGCTCGAGCTGCTCTGGCAGTGGAAGCGGGGCGACCTGCACGCCGAGGTGGTCCAGGTCGTCTCCAACCACCCCGATCTCGGGCCGGCGGTGACCGGGTTCGGCGTGCCCTTCGCCTGCGTGCCCACCTCCCGCGAGGCCCGCCAGGAGGCCGAGGCGGCCGTGCTGGCCCTGGTCGAGGGGAGCGCCGATCTCCTGGTGCTGGCCCGCTACATGCAGATCCTCTCCCCCGGGTTCGTGGCCCGCTTCCCCAGCCGGATCATCAACATCCACCATTCCTTCCTGCCGGCCTTCGCCGGGGCCGACCCCTACCGGCAGGCCTTCGAGCGGGGGGTGAAGATCGTCGGCGCCACGGCGCACTACGTCACCGCCGAGCTGGACGCCGGGCCCATCATCGACCAGGACGTGGCCCGCGTGTCGCACCGCGACTCGGTGGAGGACCTGAAGGCGCTGGGGCGGGACCTGGAACGCCGCGTCCTGGCGCGTGCGGTGCGGTGGCACTGCGAGGAGCGGGTGCTGGTGCACGGCAACAAGACGGTGGTGTTCGCCTGACCGGCGGCCCCATCGGAGGGTGGAGGAGCGCGGGGGCCCGGCACATGTTGAAGGGCCATGGCGCACGAGTCGCTCCGGGCCGCCATGGCCCAACTGGTGCTCAGGCTCCAGGGGGATCTGTGCGGCGAGTTGGAGCGCCTCGACGGGAGGGGGCGCTTCTCCCGCGACGCCTGGGAGCGCCCCGGCGGCGGCGGCGGGCTGGCCCGCGTGCTCGAGGGCGGGAGCCTTCTGGAGAGGGCGGGGGTCAACGCCTCGGAGGTCCACGGCAACCTCGACCCGGCCTTCGCCCGCACCCTGGGCGGCGACGGCACCGGCTTCGCGGCGGTGGGGCTCTCGGCGGTCCTGCACCCGCGCTCGCCCTGGGTCCCGACCGCCCACCTGAACGTGCGGCTGATCGTGCGCGGGGAGAAGGCCTGGTTCGGGGGCGGCGCCGACCTCACCCCGTGCTACCTGGTCGAGGAGGACGCCGCCCATTTCCACCGGACGCTGAAGGCGGCCTGCGACCGGCACGACCCGGCCTGGTACCCCCGCTTCAAGAAGGCCTGCGACGACTACTTCTACCTGCCCCACCGCGGCGAGCACCGCGGCCTGGGAGGCGTGTTCTTCGAGGACCCGGATCCCGACCTGGCTCGCGGCCTGGCCCTCTGCGAGGACGTGGCCCGCGCCTTCCCGGCGGCCTGGTCGCCCGTCGCCGCGCGGCGCCGGGACCTGCCCTTCGGCAAGCGCGAGCGCGCCTGGCAGGAGATCCGGCGCGGGCGCTACGTCGAGTTCAACCTGCTCCACGACCGCGGCACGGTCTTCGGCCTCCGCACCGGCGGCCGGGTGGAGTCGATCCTCATGTCCCTGCCGCCGCGAGTGCGCTGGGCCTACCACCACCGGCCCGAGCCCGGGAGCCCCGAAGAGCGGCTCCTCGAGGTGCTGCGGTCGCCGCGCGACTGGGCGTAGTGCCGTGACCGGAGCATTCTGCTCCGGGGCGGCACGCGCCTCATGGGTGGCGATGACAGGCGGCCGGGGTCAGCGCCGAGCCCCGGTCGCCTCGCCGGCCAGGCCCCGGAGCCGCGCCACCAGCCGGCCTGCTCCGCGGCGCGCCCGCAGGTGGAGCTTTCGGGCCCAGGGGCGCTCGCGCCCCAGGAGCAGGAGCCCGGCCAGCAGCAGCGGGATGCCGGGGCCGGGCAGCACCAGCAGGGCGGCGCCGGTCCCCAGCAGCGCCCAGCCAGCGGCTCCGGCGGCGAGGCTCCTCGCGCCCCTGCCCCGCCCGCTCCGCCCGCGGCTCACGCCGCCTCC
>DASRTO010000195.1:0-4505 GCA_035655915.1 Anaeromyxobacteraceae bacterium | reverse complement strand
GGGGCGGGGGCCGGTCCCGCCTCCGGGGGCGGGACCGGTGCGGCGGCGCAGCCGCACGCCAGGGCCAGGGCCAGGGCTCGCGCCGCCGTCATGCGGGGACTGTAGCACGCCGCCCCGAGGAGCCCGTCCCCCGCGAGCCCGAGGCGCCCCGGGCCGGTTTGAGGCACAATGGGCCCCGGGCGCCATGCGATACCGCGTGCTCATCGTGGACGACGAGGCCGACGGGCGCGAGACCCTGGCCCAGCTGGTCGAGTCCTGGGGCTACGACGTGCGCGCCGCCGGCGACGGCCGCGAGGCCCACCGCGCGGCCGTCGACTGGCACCCGGACGCCATCCTCTCCGACCTGGTCATGCCGGGGGCCGACGGCCTGTGGCTGTTGCGGGCGCTGCGCACCGACCTGCCGGAGTGCCCGGTGGTGCTGCTGACCGGCCGGGGCTCGGTGCAGACCGCGGTCCAGGCCATCAAGGAGGGGGCCTACGACTTCATCGAGAAGCCGCTGGACGCCTCCCGGCTCCGGGTGGTGCTGGAGCGGGCCCTGGAGAAAAAGCGGACGTTGCGCGAGGTGCAGCTCCTCAAGCGCCGGCTGGCGGCGCTGGTGCCCGGCACCGACCTCATCGGGGCCGCTCCGGCCATGCAGCGGGTGCTGGACCTGGTGCGCAAGGTGGCCCCCTCCTCGGCCAGCGTGGTGATCCAGGGCGAGAGCGGGACCGGCAAGGAGGTGCTGGCCCGCGCCATCCACAGCCTCTCGCCGCGCCGCGACGGCCCGTTCCTGGCGCTCAACTGCTCCGCCATCCCGGCCACCCTCATCGAAGCCGAGCTCTTCGGCTACGAGCGCGGTGCCTTCACCGGGGCGGTGGAGCGGCGCCCGGGGGACTTCGAGCTCGCCAGCGGGGGCACGCTGTTCCTCGACGAGGTGGGGGAGCTGCCCCCGGAGCTGCAGGCCAAGTTCCTGCGGGTGCTGGAGGAGCGGCGGGTGCGGCGGCTGGGCGGTCGCGCCGAGGTGGAAGTGGACGTACGGGTCCTGTGCGCCACACAGGGCGACCTGCGGGACGCCACCCGCACCGGGCGCTTCCGCGAGGACCTCTACTTCCGGCTGCACGTCTTCACCATCGAGCTGCCTCCGCTGCGCGAGCGGCGGGAGGACATCCCCCTCCTGGCGCAGCACTTCGTGGACAAGTTCAACGCCGAGACCGGCCGCCGGGTGCAGGGGGTGACGCCCGCCGCCATGGCGGTGCTCCAGTCCCACGCCTGGCCCGGGAACATCCGCGAGCTGCGCAACGTCCTGGAACGGGCCATGATCCTGGTCGAGGGCGACCTCATCGGCCTCGATCAGCTGCCCCCCGAGCTCCAGCCCGCCCCGCCGGAGGAGGCGAGCCTGCGGATCCCGTTCCAGCTGTCGCTCGACGAGGTGGAGCGGCGCTACCTCCTGGCGACGCTGCGGAGGCTGGGCGGCAACAAGGCCCGCACCGCCGAGGCCCTGGGGGTGAGCGAGAAGACTCTCTACAACAAGCTGGCTCGCTACGCCGCCGAGGGGCGCCGCGCCGAGGGGAGCGAGGGGGAGGGCGCGTCCCGGGAGCGCGGTGGACGCTGAGCGCGGCCGGATCGGTGGCTCAGGCGGGGGTCGATCCCTCGGGGGCGGGCTCGGCGGCGGTGGCCACCCGCCCGCGGCCGGCGCGCTTGGCGGCGTAGAGCGCCTCGTCGGCGCGCTGCACCATCACCTCGGCGGCCTCGTCCCCGGGGTCTGCCAGCTCCGCCACGCCGAAGGAGGCCGCCAGGACCACTCGCTTCCCGCCCGCATCCAGGGTGGTCTCGCGAAGGCGATCACAGACGCGCTCGGCGAAGACGCGCCCCTCGGAGACGCTGGTGTGGGGCAGCAGCACCACGAACTCGTCGCCGCCGTAGCGGGCGGCGAAGTCGGTCTCGCGCAGCTCGGTGCGGACCACGTCGGCCACCGCGGCGATGGCCCGGTCCCCGGCGGCGTGCCCCAGCTCGTCGTTCAGGGGCTTCAGGTGGTCCATGTCGCCCATGACGCAGGTGAGGGGCGTCCCGTAGCGCTGGGCGCGCTTCACCTCGTCCACCAGGCGCGCCCGGAAGGCGCGCAGGTTGGGGAGGCCGGTGAGGGTGTCGGTCTGGGCCAGCTGGCGCAGCTGGGTCTGGCGCCTGGCCAGTCGCAGGGTGCGCTCGATGCGGGCCTTGAGCTCGCGCTCCGAGAAGGGCTTGGCCAGGAAGTCCACCGCTCCCAGGTCGAGCCCGCGGACGCGGGTCACATCGTCGCCGCGCCCCGATACGAAGATGACCGGGACCTCGGCGGTGCGGTGGTCGCCGCGGAGCGCCTCCAGCGCCGCGAACCCGTCCATGCGGGGCATCACCAGGTCCATGAGGACCAAGTCCGGCGGGTCGGCGCGGGCGACGCGCACGCCCTCCTCGCCGTCGCCGGCGGTGGCGACCTGGTAGTCCGTCTCCAGCAGGGCGGCCAGGGCGTCGCGCTGGTCGGCCTCGTCCTCGACCACCAGCACCCGGGGACGCCCCGGGGTGCCGGCCACCGGCCGGGCCGCGCCCGGCTCGACCGAGAGGGGAAGCCCCACGCTGAAGCGGACCCCCCGCTCTACGGGCTGGGTCTCCAGCGTGCCGCCATTCAGCTCCACCAGCTCGCGGGCGATGGCCAGCCCCAGCTCCGAGGCGGCCCCGGCGCGCCGGCGCGGGCTGGCCCGGCCCAGCCCCTCGACCGCGCCCAGCGCCAGCGAGATGCGGGCGCCCTCGGGGGCCGGCTCCAGCGCCAGGTCGACCCTCCCGCCGCGCGGCACGAGCAGGATGGCCTGGGAGAAGAGCAGGGCCAGGGCCCGCCGCAGCTTCTCGGGGTCGAGGCGCAGCACCAGCGGATAGGCGGGGAGGGTACGGGTGAGGGCCCCGCCCTTGTCGCGGAGCGCCGGCGCCATGCCGTCGGCCACCTCGTTGCACAGGGCGGCCAGGTCGACCGCTTCCCGCTCCACCCCCAGGCGCCCCACCTCCAGCGACCCCAGCCCGGCCAGGTCGTCGGCCATCTCGAGGAGGCGGCGCCCCTGGCGCTCGATGGCCTCGATCCCCTTGCGCTGGGATTCCGCCAGCGCGCCGCGCGTCCCGGAGAGCAGCAGGCGGGCCTGGCCCAGCAGCACGCTGAGCGGCTGGCGGAGGTCATGCGCGCACAGGGCCAGCAGGTCGTCCTTGCGGTGCCCGGCCTCGCGCAGGCGCCGGTTGGACTCCAGCAGCTCCAGGCAGTCGGCCTGGGCCCGGCGGAGGTCCTGCAGCAGCGCTTCGGGCGCGCCGGCCTCGCGGGTTCCCTTGCCGTCCTTGTCGGGGCGCTGCGTCAAGGCCTCACCTCGCGGCGGGGCCCGGGACGCCCCCAGTTCACTCCGCGCCCAGGCCGGTTGCCCAGGGCCGATGGCCCGCCCCACCTCCCGGAACGCTACAGCGGGGCCGAGCCCGGATCCAGGGTACGCCCGTCCCGTGTTCCTGGCACGGTCCCCGGGAGCCGGGCTGGGAAAAAGGTTGGCGCGCCGCCACCTTGCCGGCCATGATCCCGGGCCGAGGAGCGCCCATGCCCGGCAGCGTCGCAGTCTACGGCAAGGATACCTGACCCTACACCCAGGCGGCCCGTGAGGCCTTCGAGAAGCGCGGAGCCCGGGTAGAGTACTGGGACGTGAGGCGCGACCAGGCGGCCATGAAGCGTTTCCTGGACCTGTCGGGGGGCGAGCGGCGGGTGCCGCTCATCGTGGAGGACGGGCGGGTCACCGTCGGTTTCGGCGGCTCCTGAGGCGTGTAGCGCTCCCCGGGCGGGAGCGGGTTTCAGGTCAGGAGCGGCGGCCTGCGGTGCCGGGGCCGCGCAGGAGCGATCAGCGGCGCTGGAACACGACGCGCCGTCCGCCGCGCGGCCCCATCATCTCGGGCGGCATGCGCTCGAGGTGGAACTGGAACCACTGCTCCTCGTAGACCTTCCCCAGCTTGAGCTTCTTGTCGTTCTGCAGCGACTGCAGCACCGCCTTCACCTTCTCGTCGGAGGGGTTGGCCTTGGCGGCCCGCGCCATGACCGCCACGGCGTCGTCGTGGCGCCCCTCCTTGTCGAGGCACCAGGCATAGACCGCCCACAGCAACCCCTCCTTCTTGTTGGCCCCCACCGCGGCCTCGAACACCTTCCGGGCGCCGTCAAGGTCGCGCCGGCGGTAGCGCGAGGTGGCCAGCATGGCCCGCGCCAGCCAGTGCCGGGAGAAGCTCTTCTCGAGATGGGGCAACGCCTGGTCGAACTCCTGCCGGACGTATTGGAGCACCCCGATCTGGGAGTGGATCTGGGCCCGGACCAGGAACTGCCATGGCCCGAGGGCGAAGGCCGCCTCCAGGGTGCGCACGGCCTTCTCGAATTTCTGGGCCATGATCTCCTTCCTCGCCTCCTCGAAGACCGCCTCCAGCCGCTTGAAGGTGCGGCGCGAGAGGAGGTAGTAGGCGGCCACCGCCACCACCACCCCGGGCCCGAC
>DASRTO010000194.1:0-2080 GCA_035655915.1 Anaeromyxobacteraceae bacterium | reverse complement strand
CTCCAGGCTGAGCGAGCGCCACAGGTCGGCCAGCTGCCGGGCCTGGCTCTCCGGCTCGTGGGCGGTCGAGGCCAGGAAGCAGGCGTTCACGGCCCCGATGGAGACGCCGGAGAGGACGTCGAAGCGGACGTCCTGCGGCTTTCGCCCGAGCGCCAGGGGCAGCGCCTCCCGCAGGTAGAGCAGCACGCCCGCCTCATAGGCGCCGCGGGCCCCGCCGCCGGAGAGGACGAGCGCGGTCTTCACGGCTCGAGATCCACCTCCTCCTGGTCTCGTGCCACCCGGGCGTGCCAGCCCCGCAGGCGCAGCCGCTCCGCCGTGGCTGCCAGGGCCGGCGGCTCGCCGTGGACGCAGAAGATCCGGCGCGGCGGCGCCGGGAGGGTGCCGAGCCAGCGGTCCACCTCGTCCTTGTCCCCGTGGGCCGAGAAGCCCGAGAGCGAGACCACCGCCGCCCGGACCGGCACCTCTTCGCCGTGGATGCGCAGTGTGCGGGCGCCGTTCTGGAGGCTCCAGCCGCGGGTGCCGGCCGCCTGGTAGCCCACCAGCATCACGGTGGTGCGCGGGTCGGGGAGGCGGCGGGCCAGGTGGTGGAGCACGCGGCCGCCGGTGGCCATGCCGGAGGCGGAGATGATGACGCAGGACCCCTCCACGCGGTTCAGGGCCTTGGACTGCTCCGGGCTCCGGGCGAAGGCGAGCCGCGCCGGGCGCAGCGGCTCGATCCCCTCCCGGAAGAGGCGCCGCATCTCCTCGTCGTGGTCCTCGCGGTGGGCCAGGTGGATGGGGGTGGCGTCCACCGCCATGGGCGAGTCCACGAACACCGGGAGGCGCGGCACCAGGTCCCTCCCCTCCAACTCGCGCAGCAGGAACAGGATCTCCTGGGTGCGGCCGATGGCGAAGGCCGGCACCAGCAGGGCGCCCCCGCGCCCGACCGCGGCCATTACCTCGCGCCGCAGGGCCTCGGCGGCCGGTTCCGCCGGGTGGGCGCGGTCGCCGTAGGTGCACTCCACCAGCACCGTCTCCGCGGCCGGAGCCGGCTCGGGGTCGGGCAGGATGGGGGCGCCGTAGCGCCCCAGGTCGCCCGAGAACAGGACCCGGGAGGCCGGCCTCCCCCCCTCGGCGATCTCCATCTCCACGGTGGCGCTGCCGAGGATGTGCCCGGCGCGGTGGAAGGTGACCGACACGCCCGGGGCCACCTCCAGGCGGCGCCAGTAGGGAACGGGGACCAGGAGCGAGAGGGCCGCCACCGCGTCGGCCTCGTCGTAGAGCGGCCGCGCCCCGGGGGCGTGCTTGGAGTACCCCTTCTCGTTGGCGAAGCGGGCCTCCTCCTCCTGCAGCCGGCCTGAGTCGGGCAGGAGCAGGGTGGCGAGGTCGCGGGTGGCCGAGGTGCAGAAGGCCGGGCCGCGGTAGCCCTGGCGCCACAGGAGGGGCAGGGCGCCGGCGTGGTCCAGGTGGGCGTGGGTCAGGACCACCGCCTCGATGGCCCCCGGATCCACCGGGAAGGGGGCCCAGTTGCGCAGGCGCAGCTCCTTGTGCCCCTGGAAGAGCCCGGCGTCCACCAGCACCTGGCGCCCTCCGGCCCGCACCAGGTAGCGCGAGCCGGTCACGGTGCCCGCGGCACCCAGGAACTGGATGGACGCCATGCGGGGGCCGATTCTACAATGCCCCCTCGCCGCCGGGGCCGTTCGTCCCGCGGGCCGGGAGCCAGCATGCGCCGCAAGATCCGCGTGGTGGGGGCCATGATCGAGCAGGAGGGGACGTACCTCATCACGCAGCGCCCCCCCACCGCCTCGCTGCCGCTCCTGTGGGAGTTCCCGGGGGGGCGGGTCGAGCCCGGCGAGACCGACGAGAAGGCACTGGCCCGCGAGCTGCGCGAGGAGATGGGGATCTCGGTCCGGGTGGGAGAGCGGGTGATCCACGTCGAGCACGCCTACCCGAGCTACGACATCGACTTCTGCGTCTACCGCTGCGGCCTGCTCGACGGGCCCATCCGCCACCTCCGCGTCAACGACCACCGCTGGGTCCGCCCGGACGAGCTGGACCAGTACCAGTTCCCGGCCGCCGACGAGAAGACGGTGGCGAAGCT
>DASRTO010000193.1:0-17132 GCA_035655915.1 Anaeromyxobacteraceae bacterium | reverse complement strand
CAGGCAACACCATCCTCCTGATCAACGCCGCCGGCGCGGAGACGCGCGTGGCGCTGGTCGAGAACGGCACCATCCACGAGTACTACCTCGAGCGCAAGCGCGAGAAGGGCATCGTCGGCAACATCTACAAGGGGCGCGTGGTCCGGGTGCTGCCCGGCATGCAGGCCGCCTTCGTTGACATCGGGCTCGACAAGGCCGCCTTCCTCTACGTGGGGGACGTCTACGGCGAGCCCGACTTCTACGAGGAGTTCGAGCTCACCGAGGGCGAGCACCGCCTGGAGGTGCCGGAGGTCCCCAGCGAGCAGGAGGCCGAGGTCGAGGAGGCCAAGGCCCTGGCACGCGGCCCCGAGGTCCCGGCGCTGACGCCGCTGCCGGGCGAGGTTCCGGCCCTCACGCCGGTCCCCGGGGCCCTGGAAGCAATGGGCGGGGCGGCCGAGCCCGAGACCCGGCCCGGGCGCGGTGAGGCGCCCCTCGCGCCGGCGGCCCCGGCGGAGGGCGTCCCGCCGGCCGCGATCCCTGCCCAGGGGCCCGCCGCGGCTCTGGCCGCGGAGGCGGCTCCTCCGGCCGCGCCGGCGGCTCCCGCCGCCGAGGCGATTCCTCCGGCGGGTGGGGCGGCCGAGGCCGTTCCCGAGCCGGCCGCCGCGCCGGCGGTGGCCCCCATCACCCGCGCGCTGGAGGGGCCCCCCGCCGCCGGCCAGATCCAGGCCCGGGCGCCGGAGGCGCCGCGCGAGGCGCGCGATGGGCGGGATCGGCGGCGCGACCGGGAGGAGCGGCGCGACCGCGACGGGGGGCGGCGCGACCGGGATCGCGGCCGCAACGGGCGCGAGGAGCGGCGCCCCAAGGAGGCCAAGAACATCCAGGACCTCCTCAAGGAAGGGCAGGAGGTCATCGTCCAGGTGGCCAAGGACCCCATCGGCACCAAGGGGGCCCGCATCACCAGCCACGTCTCGCTGCCGGGCCGGCACCTGGTCTTCATGCCCACCGTCGATCACATCGGCATCTCGCGCCGCATCGAGCGCGACGGCGAGCGCCGCCGGCTGCGTGAGATCGTGGACCGGATGCGGCCGGCCGGCACCGGCTTCATCGTCCGCACCGTGGCCGAGAACGTGGAGTCCCCCAAGCTGGAGGCGGACATCCGTTTCCTCATCGGGGTGTGGAACGAGATCGTCCGGCTCAAGGACAGGCCGGCGCCGGCGCTGCTCCACCCCGACCTGGATCTCATCCTCCGCGCCACCCGCGACCTGTTCACCCAGGACGTGCAGAAGCTGGTCATCGACGACCGCGACGAGTACGAGCGCATCCTGCGCTTCGTGCGCGACCAGGCGGCGCATCTGGAGAAGCAGATCGAGCTCTACCGCGGGGAGGAGCCCATCTTCGACGCTTACGGAGTCGAGCAGGAGCTGAAGCGCGCCTCGCAGCGCAAGGTGTGGCTGAAGAGCGGCGGCTACATCATCATCGATCAGGCCGAGGCCCTCACCGCGGTGGACGTCAACTCCGGCCGCTACGTGGGCAAGAAGAACCTCGAGGAGACCATCACCAAGATCAACGTCGAGGCGGCCCGGGAGATCGTCTACCAGCTGCGGCTGCGCAACATCGGCGGCATCATCATCATCGACTTCATCGACATGGACAAGCCGCAGAACCGCGACAAGGTCTTCAAGGCCCTGCAGGAGGCGCTGGGGCGGGACAAGGCCAAGACCAACGTCCTCAAGATCTCGGACCTGGGGCTCGTGGAGATGACGCGCAAGCGGGTGCGCGAGTCGGTGACCCGCATGACCAACGAGCCCTGCAGCTACTGCGACGGCAAGGGGCACATCCGTTCCCGGATCGCCGTGGCCCACGAGATCTTCCGCGAGATCCGGCGCGAGGCGCCCCACTTCTCCGAGCCGGTGCTGGTGGTGAACTGCCACCCCGAGGTGGCCCGCATCCTCCAGGGGGCCGAGCGCGAGGAGCTGCGGGCCCTCATGGACCGCTTCAACAAGACCATCCAGGTGAAGCCGCAGCAGGGCTACCACCAGGAGCAGTTCGACATCTACGGCCGGCAGGAGCGCATCCAGGAAGGCGAGGGGCGCCGCCGCGAGGGGGAGCGCGGCCGCGGCCCGTCGCGCGACCCGGGCGCGCCGGCCCCGGACACCAAGGCCGGCTAGCCTCCGGGGGAGGGATGGAGGGGTACGCCCAGCGCGGACGCGGCCTCGCCGGCTGGGCGCGCCTGGTGCCGGGCGGCATCGCCGCCGGGGCACGCGCCCTCCAGGGCGAGCTCTTGCAGCTCCGGGCCCTGGCCCTCACCACCATCACCCTCTTCTCCCTGGTGCCGGGCATCCTGGTGGCCTTCGGAGTGGCGCGCCTGGTGGCGGACATGGGGAAGGTCCGCGGCCGCATCCACGAGTTCCTGCTGGAGAACCTGGCGGTGGGGGCGCGCTCCACGGTGCAGCAGTACCTGGACCGGCTCCTGGAGACCCCGGTGGCCGGGGCCGGGGCGGTGGGGTTCCTCCTGCTGGCCCTCTCGGCGGTGATGCTCTTCCACCATGTGGAGCGGGCCCTGAACGACGTGTGGGCGGTGCGGCGCCGCCGCGGCCGCCTGCAGCGGGCCATGGTCTACTGGACCGGCCTCACCCTGGGACCGCTCCTGCTCGGCGGCTCGCTGGCGCTCGCCTACCGGGCCCGCGAGGCGCTGGGCGCCGAGAGCGTGCTGGTCCGCAGCGGCGGCGTGGTCCTCACCTGCCTCTTCTTCGCGGTGGCCTACCTGACGGTGCCGGCGACGCGGGTGCGCCTCGTACCCGCGGCGGTGGGCGGGGTGGTGGCCGGGCTCCTCTGGGAGGCCGCCAAGTGGGGCTACGGCTGGGCGGTGGGGCACCTCTTCCGCTTCCAGGCCATCTACGGATCCATCGCCGCCATCCTGGTCTTCCTGTTCTGGATCTACCTCTCCTGGATGCTGCTCCTCTTCGGGGCGCGGCTGGCCTTCGTGCTGCAGCACGCCCGGGCGCTGGTGCTCTCGTCCGAGGCGGTCGAGTCGCCGGCCGTGCGCGAGCTCTCGGCGGCCCGGGTGATGCTCGAGGTGGCGCGGGCCCACGACCTGGGGCGGCCACCCCCCGACCCGGACGAGCTCGCCGACGAGCTCGGCATCACCGTGCGCTCGGCCGAGGAGGCGGCGGCGCTGCTCCGCGCCTCGGGGCTGGTGGCGGAGGTGGCCGGGGGCCGGATCGCGCCGGCCCGCCCCCTGGATCGCATCTCGCTCGCCGACGTGCGCCGCCTCATGGCCGGCGATCGCGGCCCGGCCAGCGGGGACGAGGCCGCCATGCTCGCCGAGGTCCTCGCCGGCGCCGACGCGCTCTCGGGCGCGCGCCTTGCCGAGGCCACCTTCGCCGAGCTGTGCCGGAAGCTCCGCGGCGGCCAGGCACCCCCGCCGGGGCCATGAGACCGCCGCGCTCGACGGGAGGCCGGCTCGGGACCGGCGGTCCGTCCGACACCCCCGAAGGAGGGCAATGAGCCGGGCCCATCCCACCCGGCGCGAAAGCTTCACGAAAGCTTGCTTGATTTCAGGGTGTTGGGCTAGGCTCTCGCTCGTTCCCTTTAGCCACCCCAGGCCCTGCCGGAGCCTCCATGCTCAAGTCGGATCTCATAAACATCCTCGTCGTGAAGCGCGGCGTGACCCAGAAGCAGGCCGAGCTCACCATCGAGACGATCTTCGAGTCGATGAAGGGCGCCCTCTGCAAGGGCGAGAACATCGAGATCCGCGGCCTGGGCGCCTTCCACGTGAAGCACTACGACGGCTACCAGGGGCGCAACCCCAAGACTGGAGAGGTGATTCCGGTGAAGCCCAAGCGCGGGATCCTCTTCCGCACCGGCAAGGAGCTGCGCGATCGCGTGAACCGCACCGGCGGAGAGGGCGAGGGTGGCGGCGAGGGCGGCACGGGAACCCCGCCGGCGGCGGTCGGCGGCCAGGGCTAGCGGCGGCGGCCCCGGCGCCCAGCGACCTCCGCGGGCGATTCCGCGGCAATCCCAGGAGAATCAGGCCAGGGCGATGCGTCCCACCGGGCGCACCGGCAGCTCCGGCGGCAGTTCCTCGTAGCTCACCACCGGGAGGCCGGGGAACCGCTGCGCCACCAGGTTGCGCAGGGGGCGGCGCAGGTCCGGAGCGGCCAAGAGCACCGGCGCCCCCGGCGTGGCGCGGATCTCGGCCTCGATGCGGCCGAGGAGCCCGCCGGCCGACTCGGGGTCCAGGGCGGCGTGCTCCCCGGCCAGGGCCTCGCGCAGGAGCGCCTCGGCGGCCGGATCGAGGAGCAGCGCCAGGAGCGGCCCGTCGCTGGCGAGGCGGTGGGCGATGTGGTGCGCCAGGGCCCGGCGACAGGCCTCGGCCAGTGCCGCGGCGCCGCGGGTGGCGCCGCCGGCCTCCAGCGCCGCCTCCAGGATGGCCCTGAGGTTCCGCACCGGGACCTCCTCCTGGAGCAGGCGGCGCAACGTCTCGGCGAGGAGCGCCGGCGGGAGTTGCCGGCTGGCCTCGCGCACCAGCGCCGGCGCCTCCGGCTCCAGGGCGTCGAGGAGCGACTGCGCCTCCTGCACGCCCATGAGCCGGTGGGCGTGGCGGCGCAGCGCCGCGGCTGCGGCGACGGCGACGCACTCGAGCGGCTGGCGGACCGGCCCCAAGGCGGCCGCCCGCGCGGCGTCAGCGGCGGAGACGGCGCAGAGGATCCGCCCGCTGGCCGGATCGCGGTCCGGCGTCCAGGCGATACCCACCAGCGACAGGTCCTCGGCGCGGGCCAGCGACACCACCCGGTCGAGACCCACCCGCCCGGACGCGGCCGGCACCTCGTCGAGCAGGAGGCGCCAGCCGCCCGGGGGAAGGGGGCCGGGCCGCGCCGACATGGGCGGCAGCGGTACGCCCAGCTCGCGCCACAGCGCCTCGCGGATGGCGGGAAGGGTCTCGCCGGCCAAGCGCTCGCCGCCGGCCTGCGCCGCCTGGAAGAGGTCGCCGCCCAGCTCCAGCACCAGCGGGCTCCCGAGGGCCGGGCGCGACCCGTCGGCGGCGACCTCGCCCGGTGGCCGGTCCGGCCGGCTCTGGCCACGCCGGCGCAGGATCTCCGACACCCCTGCCGCCGCCGCCGCCAGCGTCAGGAAGGGCGGCGCGGGCAGGCCCGGCGCCAGGCCCAGCGCCAGGAGCAGCCCCGCCACCGCCCGGAGCGCCCGCGGGTCGGCGAGCTGGCGCCCCACCTCGCCGCCGAGGCTCGAGCCCTCCTCCTCGCCGGCCACCCGCGTCACCGCCACGCCGGCGGCCACCGCCAGGAGGAGCGCCGGGATCTGGGAGACCAGCCCGTCGCCGATGGCGAGCAGCGCGTAGCGCCGCGCGGCCGCGCCGAGTGGCATGCCCCGCAGGGCGCCCGCCGCCAGGCCGCCCGCCACATTGACGAGGACGATGGCCACCCCGGCCACGGCGTCGCCCTTCACGAACTTGAGCGCCCCGTCCATGGCGCCGTAGAGCTGGCTCTCCCGCTCCAGCTCGCGCCGCCGCCGCCGCGCCTCGGCCTGGTCCACCGCGCCGGAGCGCAGGTCGGCGTCCACGGCCATCTGCTTGCCGGGGAGGGCGTCCAGCGTGAAGCGGGCCGCCACCTCGGCCACCCGCTCGGCGCCCTTGGCCACCACCAGCAGCTGCACCAGGGTCAGGATGGCGAACACCACCGCCCCAACCACGTAGTCCCCCTGGACCACCACCCGTCCGAAGGCCTCGATGACGCGGCCGGCCTCGCCCCGCGACAGGACCAGCCGCGTCGAGGACACGTTGAGGGCCAGGCGGAAGAGGGTGGTGAGGAGCAGCAGGGTGGGGAAGCTGGCCAGGCGCAGCGCGTCGCGCGCGAAGAGGGTCACCACCAGCACCGTGGCGGCCACCGCCAGGTTCGCGGCCAGGAGCGCGTCCAGCGCCCGCGGCCCGAGCGGCGTCACCAGGAGCGCCACCACCGCCAGGACCGAGAGGGCGAAGGCCACGTCGCCGCCGCCGCGGACGCGGCCGAGCCAGGCATGCACGGTCTTCACGGGCGGGCCTCCCGCGACAGCCGGTACACCTGCGCCAGCACCGCCGCCGCCGCCTCGAACAGGTCCCGCGGGATGAGCTCGCCCACCTCGGCGAGGCGGAAGAGGGCGCGGGCCAGCGCCACCTCCCGCACCACCGGCACGCCGGCCCGCCGGGCCGCGGCCCGGATGCGGGCGGCCTCGCGCCCCGCGCCCTTGGCGAGCACCCGGGGTGCCTCGTCGTCGCCGCGCTGGTGGCCGAGCGCCACCGCCAGGTGGGTCGGGTTCACCACCACGCAGGCGGCGCGGGTCACCGGCCCAGCCAGGGCCGCGGCGCGCCGCAGCCGATCGCGCTCGGCGCGGAGCCGCGGGTCGCCCTCCTCCTCGCGCTGGTCGCGTCGCACCTCCTCCCGCGTCATCATCAGGGCGCGGCGGTGCCGGCGGCGCTGGATGGCGAGGTCCAGCAGGCCGAAGGCAACGAGGAGCGCCGCCAGCTCCCAGGCCAGGCCCCACAGCGGCCGGGCCGCCGCGGCCGCGGCCGCGGCCGGGTCGAGCCGCGGGAGCTGCGACAGGGCCTGGGCCGCGCCGCCCAGCCGCCGCGCGGCGAGGAGGAGGGCCAGCGCCACCTGGAGCAGGCGCAGGGCCATCTGGAGCAGCTGGGACGGCGAGACCAGCCGCCGCAGGCCACGGACCGGGTCGAGCCGCTCCCAGCGAAAGGCGAAGGCCCGGGCGGCGAAGAGGGGGCCGGCCTGGATGGCGCCGGCGGCGGCCGCCGCCAGGAAGGCGATACCGCAGGGCGGCAGCGCGCTCGCCGCCATCGCGGCCAGGGCATCGAGGATCGCGGCCAGGGGCGCGGCCTCGGCTCGCGGCGCGGCCTCGACGGAGGCCCGGACCAGCCGGGTCAGGTGGCGGGCGGCGGCCGGGCAGGTAGCAGCCAGCGCCGCCAGCCCGGCCAGGAGCGCCGCCGCGCCGCTGAGGTCGCGGCTCGCGGCCACCTCCCCCCGGCGGAGGGCCTCGCGCAGCCGGCGGGGGGTGGGCGGCTCGGTGCGCCCTCCGCTCACGGTCCGCTCCCTCCGGCCAGCCTGGCCGCCATCGCCGCGGCGTCGGCCGCGAGCGCGACCAGCTTGCCTCCCAGCACCGCAGCGGGGAGCGCCACCGCCGCGAGGCCCAGCCCGGCTCGCAGCGGCTGGGCGGCGCCAGGGACTCCCAGCCAGGGTGTGGCCCGGGAGGCCAGCGCCAGGGCCAGGTCGGCGGCGAGCAGGCCCGCCGCGGCGGGCGCCCCCAGGCAGAGCGCCGCCGCCGCCAGGGCGGCCGAGCCTCGCAGCGCCGTCTCGAGCAGCGCGCCCGCCGGCGCCGCGGCGCCCACCGGAAGGGAGGCGAAGCTGCCCACCACCGAGCCCATCACCAGGCGGTCGGCGCCCGACCAGCCCGCGAGCACCACCGCCCACTGGGCGAGGAGGTCGCCCACCGCCGTCTCACGCTGGCGGACCGGCGCCACGTGCAGCTCGGCCAGCGTGGCCCCCCGCAGTGTGTCGACCAGCCGGCCTCCCGCCCGGGCCGCCTCCAATGGAAGGGAGGCGAGCCACCCCAGGCCCGCCCCCAGCGCCAGTTCCCGGCCGGCCATGGCGGCGAGATCGGCGAGGCCGCCCGCCGCGACGGGCTGGGTGCCCGAGGCCAGGTGCACCGCCGCGCCCAGCCCCGCCGCCAGCGTCAGCCGGATGGGCGCGGGAACCAGCGGCCCCCCCAGGAATGGCGACAGGAGCGCCACCGGCAGGAGGCGCAGGGCGTGGAGCGCCACCGCGGCCAGGTGCGGCGCCAGGAGCGCCGCCATGTCGGGCAGCGCGCTCAAGGGGAGATCCGGGGCACGAGCTCGAGGCAAGCCTGGGCGAAGCGGGCGAGGCGCGAGCCGACCCAGGGCGCCGACACCGCCAGGGCCACGAACACCGCCAGGAGCCGCGGCACCACCCCCAGGGCCTGATCCTGCACCTGGGTGGCGGCCTGCAGCACACCGGCGAGGAGCCCCACCGCCAGGGCCGCCAGGAGCGGCGGCGCCGACACCAGCAGCACCAGGGTCACCGTCTCCCGTCCCAGGGCGACGAGGGGGGCGTCCACTCCGTCCTCCTAGGGCAGGTAGCCGGCCACCAGGCCCCGCGCCAGGAGGGCCCAGCCGTCCACGGCCACGAACAGCAAGAGCTTGAAGGGCAGGGAGACGGCGGTCGGGGAGAGCTGGGTCAAGCCCAGCGCCAGCAGCACGTTGGCCACGGCCAGGTCCACCGCCAGAAAGGGGAGGAACACCAGGAACCCCACCGCGAAGGCCCGGCGCAGCTCCGACACCATGAAGGCCGGGGCCAGGACGGCCAGGTCGCCGTCGCCCACCTCCTCGCGCCGGTCGGGGCGCAGCCGCCGCGACAGATCGAGGAACAGGCGCCGGTCTTCCGGGCGCGCGAAGCGGGCCAGGAAGCCCTTGAGCGGCCCGGTGGCGCGGGCCGCGGCGGCGATCACCTGCTCCGCCCCCCGGGCGGGCGGCCCGGCCCGGGCGGCGCGCCAGGCTTCCTCGGCCACCGGGGCCATCACCGAGAGCGAGAGCAGGAGCGCCAGCCCGGTGACGGCGGTGGTGGGCGGCACCTGCGGCGCGCCCAGCGCGGAGCGGGCCACCGAGAGGACCACCGCGATCTTGAGGAAGCTGGTGAGCGTCACCAGCACCAGCGGCGCCACGGCCATGAGCGCCAGCAGGACCAGGAGCTCGACTGGACGATCGCCGGCGAGCCCGCCCGGGGAGGGGGCGGCCAGCGGGATCACGGCACGCCCTCCGGGCGGTCGAGCTCGGCCAGGGCCGAGACCCCGGCCGGGCCGAACCCGACCAGGAAGCGCCGCCCGGCGGCTCGCACCAGCGCCACGCCGGTCTCTCGCGCCAGCGCCGCGCGCGCCTCGATCTCGACCGGCCCCGTGGCCTGGCGCGCCGAGCCGCGGGAGAGGGCGGCCGCTCCCGCGCCGAGCAGTCCCAGGGCCCCGAGCGCCCCGAGGGGCGCCCCGCCGGAGCTGCCGCCCCAGGCGGCGGCCCCCGCGGCGGCGGCTCCCAGCGCGGCCAGGGCGATCCAGCGCCGGCCCGCGGCGGTCGACAGCCGTTCCAGGACGCGCCTCACGGCCCTTCTCCCACGGCGGTGATGCGGACGCCCACCGCCCCCTCGACGTCCACCAGCTCGCCCCGGGCCAGGCACCGTTCGCCGGCCCGGAGCGTCACCAGGCCGCGCCGGTCCAGGTGCAGTGGAAGGGCCGCGCCAGGCGCGAGCCGGGCCAGCTGTCCCAGGGTCAGGGTCACGCGTGCCAGCTCCACCTCGATCGTCACCGGCGCCGCGGCGGCATGCTCGGTCATGGCCATCTCCTCCACGTGAAAGCCCTCCTCGTCGAGCGGCCCCGAGAGGCGGAAGCCTCCGGGGAGCACCAGGTGGCCTCGCTCGGAGGGCGCCGCGTCGAGAAGCAGGGCGTCCCCCGGCGAGAGGAGGGCCAGCTCCTCCGCCGCGACCGCCGAGGAGCCGCTGCGCAGTGAGGCCGGGACCGCCAGGGTGGCCAGGGTCTCCGGGACGGCGGGCGGGCCGGCCAGCGCCCGCACCGCGGCGTGGGGCAGGAGCAGGCGCCCGCGCCCGCGGAGCCCACCCAGGTCGAGCTCCAGGGCGACCGCCAGCGGGCTCTCCGGGACCGCTCCGCCCCGGGCCAGCCGGGGCGAGAGGACGCGCGCCACCGCCTCGTCGGCCGCCGCCGCGTCCAGCGCCAGCAGGGCCAGGAGCTCCAGCACCGAGCTCTCGATGGGGGTGGGAGCGGCCGCCACCGGGGCCTCGCCGGGACCGCCGGCCAACCGGTCCACCAGCCGCGCCACCAGCGAGGCATCGACCTCGAGGATCGCCTGGCCGGGGAGGGCCGACAGGTCCAGCGCCAGGCGGGCACCCGCCGGGCCGGCGTCGGCGCCGGGGAGGGGCCGCCCGCTCACGCTCACCGGCATCCCCAGCCGCTTCTCGAGCGCTGCCGAGACCGCGGCGGCCGCCGCGGCGCCGGCGGCGGCGGCGCCGGCCGTCAGCTCGGCGTAGCCCCGGGTCAGGCGCGGCAGGTCGAAGGGCAGCATGGCGGGGTCGCGGGTCTCACGGTCCACCGGGCGCGGCCTGCAGGCGCTCCAGCGCCGCACGGGCCAGGAGGAGCGGCAACCCGGCGGGCCAGGACGCATGCCCGACCACCATGGGCCGGAGCCGGCGCGCCACGCGAGGCCGTTCCGGCTCGAGGACGGCGCGGGCCGCCGGCGCCCCGGCGGGAGCGGCGCAGGACGCCAGGGCGCCGGCCAGCTCGCCCAGGCGTTCCGCCCGGGGCAGCGCCGCCAGCGACCCGCCCAAGGCGGCGGGCTCTCCTCCGGTGAGGCGGCCCAGGAGCTGCCCCGCCGCGTCGGGCGCGAAGGCGGCCACCAGGGCGGCCAGTCGGCGGTCGGCTGCCGCCAGCATGGCGGGAGGCGCGGTCACGATCGGGCCGGGCGCAGCCGGGCGCGAAGCGCGGCCGCGGCGAGGGCCAGTCCCGCGGCGCCGGCTGCCGCGGCGATCCCCAGCAGGAGCCGCGAGGGACGGGCGGGGGGCGGGGCGGGAGGAGCGGTCGCCGCGGTCTCGGCCAGGACCACCGAGACCGAAGCCGGGTCGAGCCCCTCGGCGGCCCCCGCCACCAGCGACCGGATGCCGGCCTGGAGCGCGTCCAGCCTTTGTCGGGCCTCGGGCCGGACCTTCACCAGCACCCCGGCCCGCGCCGGCCGGCTGGCCTCGGGACGGAGCGGGTCGGGCGCGGGCAGCGCCAGGTGGACGCGCGCCTCCACGACTCCCTCGAGCGTCTCCAGACTGCGCGAGAGCTCGCCCGCCAGGGCGTGATGGTAGAGGGCGCGCTCCTCGATGGGAGTGGGGACCAGGCTGCCCTTGGCGAACACCTCGGCGAACCCGGGCGCCCGCTGCCGGGGCAGCTCGCGCTCGGCGAGGACGCGGCGCGCCCGGCCGGCGTCGGCGGCGTCCACCGCCACCGTGAAGCCCGCCGCTTCGCCCTCTCCCCGCCCGGCTCGCCCCTGGACCCCCACCTCGGACAGCGCCACCACCACGCGGTTGGCTTGAGCCTCGTCCAGCCCGTGCAGGATCTCCTCGCTGGCGCAGGCGGCGAGGAGCAGCGGGAGGACGGTGGCGAGCCGGCGCGGCATGGATCCTCACACCTGGGTGTTGGCCGCCTGCTTCACGCTCTGGGCGGCGTGCTCGACGGCCTTGGAGGCGACGTCCAGCGTCTGGGCGCAGCGGTAGGCCTGGGCCTGCAGCACCAGCAGCTCCTGGGCGGTGAAGGTGCGGCCGCGGCGCCCGGCTTCGAGGACGGCGTCGAGGCGGCGCTGGGCCCGTTCGATCGCGTGCAGCGCCTCCCGGACCGCCGAGGCGGCCGAGCCGGGCTGGCTAGGCGCCGGGCGGCCCGGGACCGGTGGAGCCGCGGGGAGCGGCGGGGCCGGCGCCGCGGGCGCGCCGGCGGCCCGAAGCGCGGCGCCGAAGCCAGCCCCGGCTGGTACAGCGGGCGAGGGACCTCCTGAGGGGATGGAGGCGACGGCGGCGGGGATCACGGGCGCCCTCGTCAGTGGATGTTGTTGATGGCCGCCTTGGCGCTGTCGTGCTTCACCTTCATCACGTTCGAGAGCGCCTGGAACTCGCGGCTGTCGCGCTGCATGCTTTCTTGAAGTTGCAGGTACTGCAGGTTGAAGCTCTGGGCCTCCTGCTGCAGCGCCCGGGTGGCCTCGACCATGTCGCCCGGGCTCCCGGCGGCGGAGCGCGCGGGCGAGGTCGCCGCCCGCACGCCCTCGCGGACGGCGCCGGCCAGGACGGGCCCGCCCGGCACGAAGGGGGCGGCCAGGCTGGCAGAGATGGCCACGCCGTCGGCCAGCCCCCTGGCGGCGGCGCGCATCACCTCCCCGAAGCCGGACGGCTCGGTCTGGCGCTGGGTGGTGGGGGCCACGTGGATGGGGTCGATGGAGCTCATGGGCTCTCCTTTCGACCCGGAGCCATCGCAACCTGCATGCCGCCCGAGGCGCCCAGGTTCAGGCCGGTTTCGCCGCACCCGGGGTGGCGGCACGGCCGCGGCGCGCCCGACTGGTTCGCCACGCGGCCGGCCGGCTCCAGGCACGATGCGGCCCCACCCGAAGATCTTCGACGTGGAGCTGCTGTCGGTGGCCTGACCGGCCGGCTACGCGCCGGGCGTCGCCGCGCCTTCCAGCACCGGCGGCAAGGGGAGGCCGAGCGCGGCCGCGACGGCGCGGACCAGCTCCGCCTCGCCGGCGCCGACCCGCCGGTCGGCGAGGGCGGTGGCGGCGCAGGCCTCGAGGAGGCGGGCCTTCACCGCCGGGGCGGTCCCGTCGAGCGCGGCCAGCGCCGCGTCGAGCCCCTCGGCCCCGGCGCGGTCCCGCGGAAGGAGCCGCCAGGCCGAGCCGGCCCCGAGCGCCCTCACCCCGGCGTCGAGCGCCGCCTGGGCCGCCATCTCGTCGCGCCCGCCGATCCAGGCCAGCGCCGAGAGCACCTCCAGGCACTCCGGTCCCACCTCGTCGAGCTGGCGCAGCCGCGGGCGGGGGGGCCGGCCGGCGTCGCGGGCGAGCCGGCGCAGCACCGCCCGCCGGACCAGGAGCTCGAAGGTCCCGGCGGCGCCCGGGGCGGCGAGCGGGCCCAGGTCCGCCGCCAGCGCGCCGGCCTGGGCCGGCGACAGCCCGTCGAGCGCCGGCAGCGACAGGCCGAGCAGCGCCATGCGGTCGGCGCGCGAGAGGCCTCCGGCGGCCGAGGCGAGGCGCCCGGCCTCGCCGCCGAGCGCGGGGTCGCGCCCCGCCAGCGCCTCGAGCTGCCGGCGGCGAGCCTCGGGGGCGTCGCCGAGCAGCAGGGCGCAGGCGAGCGCCCGGGCGCCGAAGGGCTCGCGGGCGGCGGCGGCCAGGGCCGCTGGCAGCCGGTCGCGGAGCCCCGAGGCCAGGGGCAGGTGCTCCGGGACGGGGCGGAAGGGCAGCTGGAGCGGCGCCGCGGCCGGGATGGGGCCGGCCGGGCCGGCCGCCGGCCGAAACGCCGCAGCCGGGGGCGAGGCGGCCCCCGCCGCGACCGGCCCGGCCTCGGGCGCCGCGGCGGGGCGCGCGGCGGCGTGGGGCGCGAGGCGCCGGATGCGCTCCTCGATGGGCGGGTGGGTGGAGAAGAGGCCGGCGAGGAAGCCGGTGGCGGCGCTGGCGAAGAAGATGTGGGCCGCCTCGGGGGCGTGGGGGCTGCGGAGGGCCGAGCCCTCGGCGGCGATCTTGCGCAGGGCGCCGGCGAGGCCGTCGGGGTTGCGGGTGAACTGCACCGCCGAGGCGTCGGCCAGCCACTCGCGCTGCCGGGCCACCGCGTAGCGGACCAGCTTGCCGCACAGCGCCCCGAAGGCGCCGGCGAGGAGGAAGGCCAGCCCGACGAGCAGCGCCGCCCCCCGGCCCCGCGAGTCGCGGGAGCGTGAGGAGGAGGTACCCCGCAGGATGAGCCGCCCCAGGAGCGCCAGCACGGTGAGCCCGCCCACCGCGGCCATGAGCCGCAGGTCGACCCGCGTGTCGGCGTTGAGCACATGGGACAGCTCGTGCGCCAGCACGCCCTGCAGCTCGTCGCGGCTCAGCCTGTCGAGCGCGCCGCGCGTCACCGCCACCACCGCGTGGCCGGGGGTGTAGCCGGCGGCGAAGGCGTTGATGCCCTGCTCGCCGGAAAGCACGTAGAGGTGCGGCACCGGCAGGCCGGCGGCGATGGCCATCTCCTCGGTCACGTTGACGAGGCGCCGCTCGGCCGGGTCGGCCGCGTCGCGGTCCACCCGCACCCCGCCCAGCATCTCCGCCACCGCCTCGCCCCCGCCCGCGGAGAGGCGCACCGCGTGGTACGCCGTGCCCAGGCCGGTGACGGCGCCGACCAGGGCCGCGGCCAGCACCAGCAGCGCCGGCTGGAAGAGCGAGGGGCGGCCGGACATGCCGGAGAGGCCGGCTGGCAGCTCCAGCGGCAGGTCGGCGTGCGGGATGGCGGTGGCGGCGACCGCCACCAGGGCGGCGTACACCACCGCCACCACCACGCAGCAGGCGAGCGCGAACGACACCACCAGCACGGCGGTGCGGCGGCGCGCCTCCGCCTGGGCGGCGAAGAAGTCGAGCGTGGCCCGCCGGCCGGGCCCGGGGGCGACCGCCATCGGCCTAGAACTTCACCGGCACCGGCTCGCGCTCCGCCGGGGCCTGGACCTCGAGGAGCGTGGCAGGCGGGAAGGCGGCGGCGAGCAGCAGGCCCGGGAAGGTCTCGCGGGCGTTGTTGTAGCCCATGACCGCGTCGTTGTAAGCCTGCCGGGCGAAGGCGATGCGGTTCTCGGTGGAGGAGAGCTCCTCCTGCAGCGCCAACATGTTGGCGTTGGCCTTGAGGTCCGGGTAGGCCTCGGCCACCGCCAGGAAGCGGGTGAGCACGCCGGTGAGGGCCCCCTCGGCGCCGGAGAGGGCCGCCATGGCGGCCGGGTCGCCGGGGCTGGCCGCCGCCGCCTTGGCCGCGGCCAGGGCGGCGTTGCGGGCAGCCACCACCGCCTCCAGCGTCTCGCGCTCGAACTTCATGTAACCCTTGGCGGTCTCGACCAGGTTGGGGATGAGGTCGTGGCGCCGCTTCAGCTGGACGTCGATCTGGCTGAAGGCGTTCTTGTAGCCGTTGCGGCGGGTGACGAGGCCGTTGTAGACGGCGATGGCGGCGACCGCCGCCAACACCAGAAGGCCGAGCAGGATGAGCACGGCGAACATGTTCCCTCCTCGCGCGGGGGGCGGCGGGCTGCGGGACGGGAGGAGGATGCCACGGCGCGCCTCGGGCGGCAAAAAGGGGGACCGGCCGCGGGCGCGGGTCCGGCTGGCGCCGGCCCGGGGCCGCCGGCCGTGCCCGGCGCCGTCCCGGGCCCGGGTGCTATCCTCCGGCCGTGTCGAGCGACTACCTGCGCCGCCTCTCCGACGCGCTCGTCGCGGTGCAGCGCCCCATCCGCCTCCTCAAGGCCATCAACTGGGACCCCAAGGTCCACCGGCAGTTCTTCCGCCAGGGCGCGCGCGAGCTGCCCCGCCCCGAGTACCCGCCGCTGGGCTTCGACCCGGAGGACAAGATCCGGGAGCTCAGGAGCCTGCGGCGGCAGATGCGTGGGCGCAACCCGGTGGAGGAGCTCCTGCGCCAGAAGTGCGACGAGTTCGCGCTATTGGCGCAGCTCCTCGCCGCCCGGGGGACCCGGCGCTTCCACGAGCACTCGCGCCGCCTCTTCGGTGACCCCCGCGACCGCTTCCCGGACACGCGGGTGGACAACCTGGCCATCGCCCGGCTGTGGGCCTCGCGGCCGCGGGCCCGCGACGAGGAGCCGTCGCTCTCGGCGACGCAGGCGGCCAGGCTGGTGCACCGGATCTGCGACCCGCTGCTGGGCGGCCAGGTGAAGGTGGTGGTGCGCCGCACCCTCACCGCCAACGCCGCCGCCGGCGCCACCCGGGTCACTCTCAGGAAGGGGGCGCGCTTCTCGCCCCGTCAGGTGAGGGCCCTCGCCCACCACGAGGGGCTGTGGCACGTGCTGACCTCGCTCAACGGCTTCCGCCAGCCGGTGCTGACGGTGCTGGGGGTGGGGCTGGCGCGCCACACCGAGTCGCAGGAGGGGGCCGGCATCGTGGCCGAGTACCTCACCGGCAACATCACCGACGAGCGCTACATCGAGTTGGGCGAGCGCACCATCGCCATCGACATGGCGGCGCGGGGCGCCGACTTCCTCGAGGTATACCGCTATCTGCTGGCCCGCTTCCCGCCGGCCCGGGCCGCCCAGATGTCGGAGCGGGTCTTCCGCGGCGGGCTGGTGGAGGGCGGCGCCCCCTTCACCAAGGACGCCGCCTACCAGCGCGGCTACTGCCGGACCTTCAACTTCCTGCGGGCGGCCCTGGAGGAGCGCGACGTGGAGCTGGCGCGCGCCTTCCTCTGCGGCAAGATGAGCGTGGACCAGGCCGAGCTGGTGCGGGCCCTCACCGAGGAGGGGATCTGCGTCGGGCCGGTGTACCTGCCGGAGTGGTTCATCGACGTGGACCACCTCAACGCCGTGGTCACCCACTCCGTCACCATGAACCGCTTCAGCCTGCCCACGGTGGCGCGCTACTACGAGCGGCGCCGCCGCGGGGCGCGGAGCCGGCAGCTGCCGCTCCTGCCGGAGCGGGCCGAGGAGGAGGAGCGGGGCGCGAATCGGACGGCCGACGAGGGCGACGCCGAGGAGTGAGCTGGTGGGCGGGGGGCTCGCCGCTGCGCCGGGTCCTTGGCGTGCACGAGTCGCCCCGAGGCGGCTGCCCCGACCTGATTGGCTGGCCCGAAGGGGTGCGCCCGAAGGGGGGCGGCCACGCGGGGAGTGAACCCGAATGGGCAGATGAGTGAGGGTGTCACAATACACAGCCTACGCGTGTCTAGGAGTTCAAAGGGGGCCGCACGCGACGGGGCGTGCGCCGTCCGCTCCCAGCGGGGCGGTCGGGTTCTTCCTTCGCGACAGGCATCGATCACCGAGGGTCCAGCCCCCTCGGGGCCCTCAGAGTCTTCAAGGGGCGAGGCTCCGGAAGAGGAGGGGGCGATGCGAGCCGTCTCGAGAGTTCTCACTAAGGCCGGGTCCCTGGGCGCGATGGCGGCGCTCCTGGCGGCATGCGGAGGGGATCCGGGCACCCTGAGCGATCCGGCGGCGGCCGAAGCGCAAGCCGGCTCTAGTCCGGGGGCGCCCCCCGGTGACAAGGCCGCCTGCCGCCGCTGGCAGACGTGCACTCCGGAGAATGCGTGCCACACCGGCTGGGTGACCGGCTGCCGGGCGGGCGTTCCCGTCTGCACCGACATCGGCGGCTGGCTGCCGAACGGTTCCGGCTGCGGCCAGGACCAGGTTTGTTACATGGGCGAATGCCAGCCGTGCGCGGCCGGGAGCGGGTGCACCCCGGATTCCGGGCCGTGTCACCTGGGCGCGATCGCCTGCTCCACCGGCCTGCCGGTGTGCCAGGACACGGGCGCCTTCGCGCCCAACGGCACGAGCTGCGGGCAGGACCAGGTCTGCTACTACGGCTCCTGCAACTGGTGCGCCTCCGGCTGGGACTGCAC
>DASRTO010000192.1:0-3491 GCA_035655915.1 Anaeromyxobacteraceae bacterium | reverse complement strand
TGTCCCCCGCCGATGTAGGTCGGGGGCTCGTCCCCCGCCGGTGTAGGGCGGGGGCTTCTTCCCCGCCGATGCAGACATAGCCGTTCGCGCCCTTAGCTCAGTTGGATAGAGCGTCGGACTACGAATCCGAAGGCCAGAGGTTCAAATCCTCTAGGGCGCGCTTTTCCCAGGCCCCACGCGGAGTTAATGCGTGGGGCCGTTCACTATCTGTAGGGGTTTCGTCAAAGAATCCGAAGGCCGTCGCTCGAGCGCGGCCAGGTATCGACGGTGCGGAAATGCCTGCGCCACAACGGTTTCCTGCGATCGCGTGGCTCGACAGCGGCCTTCGGACCGAAAGTCCGAAGGCCACGATGCATCCTTTCGGGGCTCACAGAATCCGTCGCCGCTGCGATGGGTTAGCACCCGCCGAACGTTTCGATCTCATCGTGACGGAATCGTGCCGTAACTTTTGTGGTGCGGCCTCGCAGTGGAGCCGCCGAGCGCGACGTGAAGCAGCTTGCGTTCGCGGAGGCGGGCGTACCGGCGAAGGAGCGCTCACCTGTGCCGCTCGACATCGGCGGCCTGACCGCTCACCGTGGCGACATGGCGCTGCTGCGCGAGGATCTCGACCACCAGGCCGCGCTGGAGCGGAGCGTCGTCCTCGAGGCAGTGGGCATCGCGCACGAGGTCCGGCCGACGGCCGGGGGGCGCTGGGCACTCCTCGTCGACGATGGGGACGCCCCCGCGGCCGAAGCGGCGCTCGCCGCGTGGGAAGCGGAGAACCCACCCCGACGAGAGCCGCGCCTCGGGTCGGAATACGGACGGTCGCTCGCCGGCCCGGCGGCGGGGCTCGCGATCCTCGCCTTCGCCTTCCTGGGTGGCCTGGGCCCGGCGGGGAACCTCGTCGCCCGGGGAGGCGCCGATGCCGCGCGCATGCTGGGCGGGGAGTGGTGGCGCGCCGTCACCGCCCTGACCCTGCACGCCGACCTGGCCCACGTCGCCGCGAACGCCGTGGCGCTGGCCATCTTCCTCGGGGCGGTGGCGCGCCGCCTCGGCCCCGCGGTCGCCACCTGGCTGGCGCTCGCCGCCGGCGTCGCGGGAAACGTCCTCACGGCGCTCGTGGCGCAGGGCGGCCACGTCTCCATCGGGGCCTCGACGGCGGTCTTCGGCTCGCTCGGCACCCTGAGCGCCCTGCAGGTGCCGCGCCGCGGCGCCTGGCTGACGCTGGGCGCGGGCGTGGCGCTCCTGGGCCTCCTGGGGACGGGGGCCCGGGCGGATCTCCTCGCCCATCTCCTCGGCTTCGCGACCGGCGTGGCGGAGGGGCTCGCCGTTCGCCGCGCGACGCCGCCGCGACGCTCGCGCTCCCAGCCGGTGGTCGCGCTCCTGGCCGTCGTGCCGATCGCGCTCGCCTGGTGGCGGGCGCTGGCGCGGTGAACGCACCTGGCGGGCGCCGCGGTCCTCCCCACGGCCCCGACGGGGGCTGGCCGCCTCGCGACATCCTCCAGGTCCGTTGACCCGAAGCGCGGCCTGGCCGATCGTCGATCCTCGAAGGGCCCGGACACCGGCTTCGCCGCGCCGCGGCCCGGAGTCGCCAGCGCCCGTGGGGAGACGAGCCGTGAGCACAGAGCATCTTGTGGTCATGATCCGCGAAACCGCGCGCACCGCCGGCGACCGGGCGGCCATGCGGTACCGGGAAGGCACCGCATGGAAGTCGATTCCCTACCGTGAGCTCGCCACCAGGATCCAGGCGGTGGCGAAGGCCCTCCTGGAATCCGGCATCCGGCAAGGGGACATGGTCGGGATCTTCGCCCAGAACAGGCCGGAATGGGCCATGGCGGATTTCGGCGTCCTGAGCCTCCGGGCGGTCTCGGTTCCCATCTTCGCCACGAGCTCCGCCAGGCAAGCCGAGTACATCGTCGACGAGGCCCAGGTCAGGCTGATCTTCGTGGGCGACCAGGCGCAGTACGACAAGGTCCTGTCCTTCAAGGCCAGGACCCCACAGCTCGAGAAGGTGGTCGTCTTCGACGAGAGCGTGAGGCTCTCGGGCGGCGATTCCCAGCACTTCCGGGACTTCGTGACGATGGGCGCGGCCTCGACGAAGGACCTCGAGGTGCAGGGACTCCTCGATTCGGCGTCGACCGACGACGTCGCGACCCTCATCTACACCTCCGGCACCACCGGCGACCCCAAGGGCGCCGTGCTGACCCACGCCAACTTCTTCCACCAGTTCCGCGCCATCGACGAGCGCTTCACGGTGGGCGCGAGCGACCGGAGCCTCTGCTTCCTCCCGCTGAGCCACGCGTACGAGCGGGCCTGGTCCTACTACGTGTTCCAGAGCGGGGCGGAGAACGCCTACCTGGCGGATCCCAAGGACGTCATCGCCTGCATGCCCGAGGTCAGGCCGACCGCCATGGTGAGCGTGCCGCGCCTCTACGAGAAGATCTGCGCCACGGTCCTCGAGCGGGTGGAGAAGGGACCGCCAGCCAGGCGCAGGCTCTTCCACTGGGCCATGCGCGTCGGCAGGGAGTACCAGTACCGCAAGAAGGACGGGAAGCCGGTGGGCCTCCTGCTCTCGCTCCAGCACGGGCTGGCCGACCGGCTGGTGCTCTCCAAGGTCCGCGACATCGTGGGCGGTGAGAAGAACTTCTTCTCCGCCGGCGGAGCACCGCTCTCCAAGGAGATCGAGGAGTTCTTCTTCGCCGCCGGCCTGCTGATCTGCCAGGGGTATGGCCTGACCGAGACCTCCCCGATGCTGTCCTGCAACGCCCCCGGCGCGTTCAAGTTCGGCACCGTGGGTCGCCCCATCCTGGGCGTCGAGATCAAGATCGCCGGCAACGGCGAGATCCTCGCCCGCGGCGGCAACGTCATGAAGGGATACCACCGGAAGCCGGCCGAGACCGCGGCGGCCTTCGAGGACGGATGGTTCAAGACCGGGGACGTGGGGGTCTTCGACGAGGACGGCTTCCTGCGCATCACCGACCGCATCAAGGACCTCATCATCACCTCCGGGGGCAAGAACATCGCGCCCCAGCACATCGAGACCACCGTCGGCGGCGACTACTACGTCGAGCAGGTGGTCGCCATCGGTGACAAGCGCAAGTTCGTGAGCGCCCTGGTGGTGCCGGCCTTCCCGGCCCTGGAGCAATACGCGCGGGACCACCACATCCCGTTCTCGTCGCGGGAGGAGCTGATCGCCAGGCCGGAGATCGTCGCCTTCTACGACCGCCGCATCCAGGCCCTCTCCAAGGACCTCGCCGGCTACGAGCAGATCAAGCGCTTCACCCTCATGCCCAGGGAGTTCACCCAGGAAGGGGGCGAGCTCACCCCCACCCTGAAGGTCAAGCGCCGGGTCGTCGAGCAGAAGTACCGGGGCGTCATCGACGCCATGTACCAGGGGTAGGAGTGGTGCCGGCGCCCCATCGAGCCCCGAGCAGGACCCGCAACTCCGTCCACGACCTGCGGGGCGCGACCCGCCTCGTCATCGAGGCGACCCGGGGCGTGACCGATCTGGT
>DASRTO010000191.1:0-2077 GCA_035655915.1 Anaeromyxobacteraceae bacterium | reverse complement strand
GGTGGCCGCCACCTGCGCCTCGGCCGGGATCATCGTGGGGGTGGTGACCCTCACCGGGCTGGGGCTCAAGTTCAGCTCCATCGTCATCGACCTGGCCGGGTCGAGCCTGCCGCTCACCGCCGTCTACACGGCGCTGGTGGTTTGGGTGGTGGGCCTGGCCGTCCCGGTGACCGCCAGCTACATCATCTGCGCCGTCATCGCCGCGCCGGCGCTCACCAAGCTGGGCGTCCCCGACTTCGCGGCGCACATGTTCATCTTCTACTACGCGGTCCTCTCCGAGGTGTCGCCGCCCACCGCGCTCTCCCCGTTCGCGGCGGCGGCCATCACCGGGGGCGACCCCTACCGCACCACCCTCCAGGCCTGGAAGTACACCCTGCCGGCCTTCCTGGTCCCCTTCGTCTTCGTGCTCAGCCGGGCCGGGGCTGGCCTGCTGCTCAAGGGGCCGCCGCTGGAGGTGGCGCACGTCACCGCCACCGCTGCCCTGGGGATCGCGGCGCTGGCCTGCGGGGTCCAGGGGTGGATGTTCCGGCGCGCCACCTGGCCGGAGCAGGTGGCGCTCGTCGCCGCCGGGCTCCTGCTGGTGCACCCCTCGACGGCGGCGGACGTCGCCGGCATGGGGCTCCTGGCGGCGGTGGCGGCGGTCCAGTGGTGGGGGACGCGCCGGGCCGCCTCGCCCTGACCCCTCACGGCAGCGGCACCACCTCCGCCTCCTCGCCCTCCCACTCGGCGATGCGGCCGACCTTGCGGGCCACCTCCGGCCAGTTCCGGCCGCTGCAGGCCTCCACCTTGCGGGCCAGGAAGCCCCGCAGCCGCGGGTAGTCCCACTCGAAGACGATGAGCTTGCCGCGCCCCAGCACCAGGCCCCTCCGGCCGTGGCGGGTGAGCAGCCATCGCGGCGTCGCCACCAGCAGCTCGAACTCCTCCCGGCCGCGCAGGCCCAGCGGGCCGACCTCCAGGACCAGGGCCACTCCGAAGTGGTCCGGCTCCGGCGGGGCCCACCGTTCCAGGTCGGCTACCTCGGGGCTGCGGAGGCTCTTCAAGCGGGCGCGCATGGATGGCGGTATCTTACGGCGCGCCGCCTCGCCGGGGCGAGCGGCGGGAGGTCGTCATGGCCAGCGTCCGGGCGGAGAGGCAGGGGCCGGTCACCACGGTGGTGCTGTCGCGCCCCGAGGTGCGGAACGCGGTGGACCGCGCCACCGCCGCCGCGCTGGTGGGGGCCTTCCGCGCCTTCGAGGCCGACGCCGAGGCGCGGGCGGCGGTGCTGTGGGGGGAGGGCGGAACCTTCTGCGCCGGCGCCGACCTCAAGGCCGTCGCCGCCGGGAACATCCCCGAGCTGGACGAGGACGGCAACGGCCCCATGGGGCCGACCCGCCTCTTGCTCTCGAAGCCGGTGGTGGCGGCGGTGGCCGGCCACGCCGTGGCCGGCGGGCTGGAGCTGGCCCTGTGGTGCGACCTGCGGGTGGTGGAGGAGAACGCCATTCTGGGCGTCTTCTGCCGCCGCTTCGGGGTTCCCCTCATCGACGGCGGAACGGTCCGCCTGCCGCTGGTGGTCGGCCTGGGCCGGGCGCTGGACCTGGTCCTCACCGGCCGGCCGGTGAGCGCCGCCGAGGCCCGCGACATGGGGCTGGCGAACCGGGTGGTGCCGGCCGGCACCTCGCGCCAGGCGGCCGAGCAGCTGGCGCGCGAGCTGGCCGCCTTCCCCCAGGCCTGCATGAGGGCAGACCGCCGGTCCGTCTACCAGGCGCTGAACCTCCCGCTCCCGGAGGCGTTGCGGAACGAGCACCGCGGTGGCGCCGAGGTGCTGGCGCTGGAGTCGCTGGCCGGAGCGCGGGCCTTCAGCGCCGGCGCGGGACGGCACGGCGCCTAGCGCTGGTACTTCCCGGCGGCCGCCGCCGCCCCGCGCGCCCTCGCCATCGGCAGTAGGACCGCCAGCGCCACCGGGAGCGCCCCCAGCAGCAGGAACACGGCGTCCCCGTAGGGCCAGTTGTTGGTGTAGCTGGAGTCCTTGCCCGGCCGGCTCGCGACCGTGGCCCAGGTGGCCCAGGAGAAGAAGGCGTTGAGGAGCCGGATCTCGCCG
>DASRTO010000190.1:0-1832 GCA_035655915.1 Anaeromyxobacteraceae bacterium | reverse complement strand
CCGAGCTCCCAGACGAGCTGGTCTGGGGCGCGGCCGGAGAGGCGGACCCAGCCGCGGTGGATGCAGTGGAGGTGATGGGCAACGCAGACGCCGACGATGTTCCAGGGGTCGTCGGTGCCGCCCTGGGAGACGGGGATGACGTGGTGGCCGTGGCTGGCGAGGCGGCTGCAGCCCGGCACCTGACAGTACTCGTCGCGCCTGCGAGCCCTCTTCTCGGGCGTGCTGCGCTCCTTCACCGCCGCAGCCCAGACCTGCTTGAAGTGCCGGGCCAGCGCGAGGAGGCATTCCCCGGGCGAGAGCCAGCGCCCGGCCTCCTTCCGGGCCGACCGGAAGGCAGCGTCCAGGACCTCCGACACCCGGACGGGGACCGGAAGCTCCAGCGTCCCTCGCGCAGACATCTGCCTCTCCTCCTCCCCGTCGATGGCCCGCCGGAGGGCGATGCAGGTCATCCCCTCGGCCTTGCGGATCCACTCCTCCAGCGCCTCGGGCGTGGCCTCCCCGGCCACCAGCCGGGCCTGCTCGTAGGAGAGCCGCCCCGACCGCAGGGCCTCCCCGAGCCCCGGCAGGTGGTAGCAGCGCCGCTCCAGCCAGACCCGCTGCTCCACCGCCCGGGGCGAGAGCCACAGGCGCTCCAGGCAGTAGTGATCGAAGGAGGCGAAGCGCAGCTCCCGCCACAGGCCGAAGGACTTCATGACCAGGCCCAGGTGGCCCAGGAGATGGTCCCAGCGGCGGTGCATGGCCATGAGCCGGCGCAGCTCCCGGTCCAGGACATGCGGGTCGGCCTCCTCCCCGGCCCGGGGCGCCGCCAGAGGCTCCATCACCCCCAGCGCCTCCCAGCACCGGGTCTCGGCTTCCAGGGCTTCCTTGGTCACCTCCGGCCAGTCCTCCAGCGGCCAGGAGAGGAAGCCACGGCCGCGGGGAGGAGACCAGCCGCCAAAGGCCCCGTCACCACCGGTCGCCTCGCCGCGAGCCTCCCCGCCGTCCCGCTCACCGGCGGCTCCGCCGCGACCCCTCCCGCGGTCCCCCGCGGCGCCCGCCCCAGGGCGCCACTCCCCGCCGCCCTGCTCCGCGCCGAGGCCGGCGCCCTCCGCGGCGGGCTCCGCCTCGTCGCCCGGGTCCGGGTGCTCCGACAGGTACTCCTGGGCCAGGGCCTCCAGCCGCAGCGCCCGTGCCGGCATGGTCCCGGCCGCCTTCCCCGCGAGCCGCAGCGCCTCGTCCACCTCGGCCCGCTCCGCGTCCGAGAGCGGCAAGCAGATCCGCTCCCAGGCCTCCTCGGCCTCCGGCTCTCCCCGCTCCTCGCGGACCGCCCGCTCGAGCGACCGCACCGTCTGGTTCCGGGCCCGCTCCACCCAGGCGGCCTCGCCCGCGCCGTAGGCCACCTGCAGGACGACCCGCGCCTTGCTCGGGCTCACCTCGCCGCGCAGGACCGCCTCCCGGAGCAGAGGCGTCTGGCCGAGCTCGCGCGAGAGCTGGGCCATGGCCTGGGCCTTCCTGGCGCCCAGGCCGAGCCGTTCCCGGGCGTAGTCGCCGATGGAGACGTAGCCGAGTTGCAGCGTCCGGTCGCTCACCGAGAGCGCGCCCAGGGCCTCGCCGATGGCCACCTCCAGGGCCCCGCTGCCGCGAGCCACCGGGGTCAAGAGCCGGTCCACGAGCAGCGCCGCCTCGCCGCGGAAGAGGCCGCGCCGCTGGTCGGAAGAGACCTCGATCTCCAAGGCCTGGCCCTCGAGGCCTTGCAGCGCCGGCTCCTGCTCGGCGGACCAGGCGCCCGGCGCCGAGCGCGGCGGCGCCTGGAGCATGGCCATCCAGGCGTCGGTGACGGCGGCGATGTCCAG
>DASRTO010000189.1:0-2839 GCA_035655915.1 Anaeromyxobacteraceae bacterium | reverse complement strand
GCGCAGCGCGACCTCGGAGATCGACAGTCCTGGATCGTCGAGGAGCGACTTCGCCCGGTCGACGCGCGCCTGCAGGAGGTACCGATGGGGCGGCTGGCCGGTGGCCGCCTTGAATGCGCGGAGGAAGTGGAAGGTATTCATCCCCGCCACCGTGGCCAGCTCGCCGAGCGAGACGTCGCTCTCGAGACGCGCCTCGATGTAGTCCAGGACGCGGCGCAGCCTCGTCGGCCCGAGCCCGGCCGCCTGCGCCGCCGGAGCGCCGCGTCCGCGAGCGGCGGCACCGGCGTGCGCGTGGAGCAGGTGCCCCGCGAGCGCGGTCCCCAGCGTCTCGCGAACGAGGCGGACCTGCGTTCCGTCCTCGCGTAGCTCCAGCGCCAGCGCGGCGGCCAGATGGGTCACCACGCGATCGGAGATCCCCAGCGAGAGCCGCAACTCGGGCGTCCTGCCCATCTCCGCCGAAGCTGCCACGGTCGCGAGGAAGGCCGGGTCGATCTGGACCACGCACCAGGTCCCGGGCCGGAGCCATCGAATCGCGTGCGGCATTCCCGCCGGCCACACGTTGACCTGGTCCGGCATGGACACGCTCGAGTACGCGGGACGGCCGGGCAGCCTCGCCTCGAACGGCACCACCCTGCCGCGGTTCACGGAGAGGACGTGCCTGGGGAAATGACCCTCGGGACGCTCGTTCGCCCCCGCCGTCCCTTCGAATACGGTCACCCCGTTCCACGATCCGCGGGCGCGTGTCTCGAACCGGCCACGGAGCACGTCGCTCTGAACGCAGTTGCCAGCGTCGATCCAGGCCAAGCCGGGACCGGTCTCGCCCTGCTGCTCGAGCTGCATGCGGTCCCTGCTCCTTCCGGACGGTCGAACGCCGAAGACTCTTGCTACGGCACCTTGATCGGCACGACCGGCAATTCGAGCATCGACTGGTGCTTCGCGTCATGCAGGACCGTCTGATGCGCGATCTCCATGCGGGTGTCCGAGCCGACCGCCGACGTCGTGTTCTGGTTCCGAACGTAGTGCGGGAAGTTGGAGGACGAGATCTCGAGCCGGATCCGGTGGCCGCGCTTGAATACCGTGGAGGTGTTTCCGAGCTCGATGGTGTACTCGTAGGCCTTGTCGGGCTGGATGAACGAGGGCGGGAGCTTCGAGCCCCAGCGGTACCGGGCCCGGACGAGCCGGTCGAGGATATTCTGGGCGTAGCCGTCGCCGGGGTGGACGTCCACCAGCTTGGCCGTGAAGTCGGTGTCAGGCGCGGAGGAGATGGCCCAGAGCTTCACCCGCACCTGCCCGATCACGGTGAGGTCCTGCTGCAGCGGCTCGCTCGTGTACACCAGCACGTCGCCGCGCTTCTCGATCTCCGACTGGTCGAACGGCCCCGAGGGCATGAGGTCGTTGATGCAGCACATGTCCCCGCCCCGGGTCGGCACGGGATTGGCCGGGTCGTAGACGAAGTGATCGGCGCTGGCTCGGGCGTGGGCGGGGCCCTCACCCTCCCCCCGGGTCAGGAGACCATCACCGGACGAGGTGTTGGCGTGGCCGCCGCTCTTCAGGCGCAGCTTCTCGACGTGGGTGTTCCGCAACGGGAAGTCGTCGGAGGTGATCCAGAAGCCACCGCCGGTCGTGCCGCTGTCGGGCGGTACCATGACGAAGAGCCTGGCGGCCGGCTCCTCGTCGATGCCGTTCTTGATTCCCTTCAGCCAGCGGTCGAACCACCTGACGTAGAGCGCATTCAGATCGACCTGGTTGTCCGGGCCGAACTCGATGTCGCCGACCTTGGTCCCGGCCGGGCAGGCGTGACACTGCGCCCACATGAGGAGCTTCGAGCCGTGACGGGCCTCGCGCGTGCCACCCTCGGCCTGCATGTGCTGGAAGTTCCGCACGGTGCCGATCTGGAAGATGTCGTACCACCAGCCGATGTTGAGCGTCGGGACCTTGACGTCCTGATACCGCGTCTCGACGTCCATCTTGGCCCAGAAGGCGTCGTAGTTGGGGTGGGCGATCCAGTCGTAGTAGTACGGAGCCAGGTTGCCGGTGCGGAACACGTCGAAGGAGTCGAGGGGGAGCTGCCAGACCCAGCCATCTCCCGGCTTCAGAATGTTGGCGCGCCCCTCGGCGACCCACGCCGCCGTCTGCGACTGCACGTCAGCGGGTGGCAGGCCGGCCGCTTCCAGGTTGCGCATGTACTGCTCGCCGGCGAAGGTGAGGAGCATCCAGCTCTGGGCGAACCAGAGGTCGAAGGCTCCGTTCACGTAGGTCCAGTGGTCGTGGTAGTCGGAGGCGGTGATCATCGGCGCGATGGCCGCGAGGTGCGGCGGGGTGTGGATCGCCGGCTGCCACTGGGTGAGGCCGACGTAGGAGCCGCCGATCATGCCGACCTTGCCGGTGGAGGACCAGCACCGCTGTCCGCCCTCCGCCGTGGGGTCGGACCAGCAGTGCTGCGGGAGGCCCGCCCACTCGATGGCGTCGTAGCCGTCGGCTGCCTCCTGCTGCATCGCGTCCATGGTGCCCTGCGAGCGGTAGCGTCCGCGCACGTCCTGGTTCAGGGCCGCGTAGCCCGCCGCCGCCAGGTACTGGAACTGTGCCGCATTGCAGTTGCTACCCGGCCCGGGCGGGAAGCGGTTGTACGGGGTCCGCTGTAGGATCACCGGCAGTGGGTGAGAGCTGTCTGCCGGCAAATACACCTCAGTCGTGAGAAGCACGCCGTCGCGCATCGGCACCTGCTCGATGTGACAGGTCGTGCCCGTCGCCTGCGCCTGCGCCGGCCCGGCGGACGCGGCCGCCGCGGCGGCCAGCGCGAACGCACCCACGACTCGCAACCGATCTCCTGACATGTTCC
>DASRTO010000188.1:0-4727 GCA_035655915.1 Anaeromyxobacteraceae bacterium | reverse complement strand
CAAGGCCCAGCACCCCGAGTTCGAGGTGTGGAGCATGGGCGTCCACGCCCGGAGCGGCGTGGCCTGCGCCGACTGCCACATGTCCTACAAGCGCGAGGGGGCCCAGAAGCTCTCCGAGCACTGGGTGCGCAGCCCGCTGCTGTCCGCCAACCGCTCCTGCGCCGGCTGCCACCCCTACGGCGACGACGAGCTGAAGGCGCGGGTGGAGTCGATCCAGGATCGCCACTTCGCCCTGCTGACCCGCGCCGGGCAGGCGGCGGTGGCCATGATCGACGCCATCGTGGCGGTCCGGAAGGCCTATGACGACAAGGCGCGCCCGGCTGCCACCGCCAAGGCCAGGGAGGCGTTGCTGAAGCAGGAGGACTACCCGAAGCTCTCCAGGGAGGAGCAGGAGAAGCGACTGGCCGCGGCGGTCAAGGCCAACCTGCTGGCCGCCTGGCGCGAGGTGGTGGTCAAGACCCCCGCCATCAAGGAGCTCGAGGAGCTGCAGCGCGCGGCGCAGTGGAGGCTCGACTACGTGGCCGCGGAGAACTCCATGGGCTTCCACGCGCCGCAGGAACTGGCCCGCATCCTCGGCGAGTCGATCGACCTGTCGCGCCAGGCCCAGGTGAAGGCGGCCCTGCTGGGCGCCGGCTCGGTGGCCATGGCGGAGCCGGCGAAGAAGTAGGCCCTGGGCCCTGGCTTCCACTCCGCCCGGATCCACGCCGGGCGGGGCGTGTCGCTCGCCACCCAGGTGGCTCCCGGAGGAAGCGCGGCGGGCGACGAGCTCCCGCCCTACGGCCCGGGGAACAGGGCGCGGGCCAGCTCCGGGCTCACCCGCTCGGCCAGCTGGCGCGGGATGCCGTTGTGGCGGGCGATCTCGCCGTAGACCCGGCCGCTCTCCTTCACGGAGCGGGCCTGGGTGGCGAAGTCCACGTGCACGAGGCCGAAGCGGGCGGCGAGCCCCTCGGCCCACTCGAAGTTGTCGAGCAACGACCAGTGGAAGTAGCCGAGCACCTCGGCCCCCCGACCCATGGCGCGGTGCAGGCCGGCCAGGGCGGAGAGGAGCCAGGCCGGCCGCTCCCGCTCCGGATCCTCGAGGAGGCCGTGCTCGGTGACCACCATGGGCTTGCGGTAGCTGGAGAGGCGCTCCGCCCACGCCCCCAGCCCCTCGGGCCGGAACTCTCCCATGAACGGGGCCGCCCCGGGCCCCGGGCGGTGGCGCTCGCGGGCGAAGAGCCGGCGCGGGCGCCACAGCGAGAAGCCGAGCGGCCAGGTGAAGTAGTGCTGCAGCCCCAGGAAGTCGTGGGTGTCCACCGCCTCGGCCACCGGCTCGTACAGCCCGAGCGGGGGCCGGAGGAAGCCGTCCAGGGTCGCCTCCAGCCAGGCCCGGTTGACGAGCCGATCGCGCATCCAGGACACGCCGCGGTCGAGGAGCGCCTTCTGGTCGAAGGGCTCGAAGGTCGCCAGGTGCAGGCCCGCCCCCACCCAGCAGTCGGGGTCCAGGCGGTGGATGAGGCCGTAGGCGCCGGCGTGGGCCCGCACCAGGTGGCGCAGCACCCGCAGCGCCAGGCGCAGGTCGCGCTTGCCGGGAGGCCAGACCCCCTCCACCCAGCCCAGGGCGGCGTAGACCACTGGCTCGTTCACGGTGAGCCACCAGCGCACCAGCGGCTGGTAGGCTGTCACCACCCGCTCGCAGAAACGCAGGAACCGCTCCACCCCGAAGTCGGTCTCGAAGCCGCCGCGCCGGGCCACCCACTCCGGAAGCGTGAAGTGGAAGAGGCACACCATGGGTTCGAGCGAGAGGTCCCGCAGCGCCAGCAGCATGCGCCGGTAGCGGGCCAGCGCCTCGTCGTCGAAGACCCCGTCCTCGGGCTCGAGGCGGCTCCACTCGATGGAGAGGCGGACCGCGCCGGTGCCGAGGTCCCGGGCCAGCCGGAAGTCCTCCTCGGCCCGGTTCCAGAAGTCGCAGGCGGCGCGGGAGGTGTCGCCCCCCCGCACGTGCCCCGGGACCTGCTCCCAGGCCCACCAGTCGTTGCGGGTGTTCCCGCCCTCCACCTGGTGCCCCGAGGTGGCGGTGCCCCACAGGAAGCCGTCGGGAAAGCGCAGCAGGTCGGCCACGGGCGCCCCTCGGTCCGAGCCCGCCTGGCGGCGGCGCTCCCCACGGAGCCTACGGGGCTTCGCGCCCCGCCGCCAGCCGGGCGCCGGCTGGACACCCACCCGGGGTGGAGGGCAAACCATCCGTCGGGCTCGTCCCGGGCCGGGTGCTAGTGCCGCATATCGATCTGCTTTTTCAGGCCGCGAAGCGGCCTCGGCCGGGAGTCCGGCCGCAGCCGGGGGGGAGGCTCCGGCGGCTCCGCCGACGGAGGGGGGCGGCACGCCCCCTTACGATTGAGGCGAGTGCCGCCCGGAGCGATATGCTCCGGTCGCGGCACGAGCGTCGTCACCGCTCGCCGAGGCCGCCCATGCGCCATCCATCGACTTCCGGACTCCTCGCCACCGGCGCTGCTCGCCACGCCGCCGCGCTTCCGGTGCTGGCCGGGGCCGGCTGGCTGCTCCCCGCGAGCGCGCTCGGCGGCGAGGCCGGTCCCGGCTTCCGCACGGATCTGGGGCTCACGGGCGGGGCGCTGCACTTCCTCGGCGCCTACCCGTTCGTCCTGCTCTTCCTCGCCCTGGCGCTCGGCACCGCCCTGGGGCGGGTGAGGCTGGGATTCCTCACGCTGGGCTCCACCGCCGGCACCCTGCTCGCCGGCATCGCCCTCTCGCTGTGGGCGTATCTCGGCCACGGCCTCCGCTACGCGGTGCCGGCGCTCCTGACCACCGTGTTCCTGAACCTGTTCATGTTCGCGGTGGGCCTCAAGGTCGGGCCCCAGTTCCTGGCCGGGCTGCGCAAGGACGGAGCCAAGGGCGTGGCCGTCGCCCTGGTGGTGGTGGGGCTGAACTTCGCCATCGCCCTGGGCGGTGCCAAGGCCTTCCGGTTCGGACCGGGCATCGCCCCCGGGCTCATCTCGGGCAGCATGACCGACACCGCGGTCATCGGCGTGGCCCAGGGCGCCATCGAGGGCGGCCTCTACCGGCCGCCGCCGGGGACCGCCGCCGCCGAGGTCTCGGGCAACGTCGCTGCGGCCTACGCCGTCACCTACCTCGTGTCGCTGGTGGCCATGATCCTGCTGGTGCGCTACCTGCCCCGCCTGCTGGGCGTGGACGCCAAGGCCGCCGCGCGAGCGGCCGAGGAGGGCTACGGCGGCGGCGGCCGCCTGCCCGGCGCCGGCACCGAGGCCGCCTACGCGCTGAAGCGGGTCTCGGTGGACGTCCGGGCCTACCGGGTGGAGGTGGACGAGGCGACGGGGCTGACGGCCCGCGACCTGTCGCTGCGCGCCGACGCGCCGGTGCTCCAGGTGGTGCGCGGGGACCAGGTCCTGGACGCAGCCGCGAACCCCGTCATCCGGCGGGGCGACGTGGTGACGGTGGTCGCCGAGGTGCCCCGCCTCCTCGCCGGCGGTCCGCGGCTGGGCCCGGAAGTGGCCGACGAGAGGGCCCGGGGGGTGGACCTGGAGGTGGCGGACCTGGTGGTGACGCGCCGCGAGCTCGAGGGCCTGACCCTGGGGGAGGCCGCGGAACGCTTTCGCCGCACGATCTCGCCCGCCGGGGAGCCGGTGGGGCGGCTGTTCCACCCGCTGGCGCTCTTCCGCGCCGGGGAGCCCATCCCCTTCGGGCCCGGCTCGCGCGTCGAGCGCGGGGACGTCCTGCGCGTGGTCGGCCCGCGCTCCAGGATGGCGGACGCGGGGCGGCTGGTCGGGGCGGTGGTACGCTTCACCACCGAGTCGGATCTCCTCACCCTGGCGCTGGGGATGGTCATCGGCTACGTGGTCGGCACCGTGCGGGTGGTGGTCGGGCACATCCCCCTCTCGCTCGGGGCGCCGGCCGGGGTGATGCTGGCCGGCATCGCCCTGAGCGCGCTGCGCTCGCGCCACCCGCTGTTGGGCGGCCCGGTCTCCGAGGGTGCGCGCAGCCTGCTTCAGGCCCTGGGGCTCGACGTCTTCATCGCGGTGGTGGCGGTGAACTCCGCCCAGAGCGTGGCCGGCGCCTTCACCGGCGGGTACGCAGTCCACCTGCTCGCCGTCGGCCTCCTGGCCGGGCTGCTCCCGCCGCTCGCCGCCTGGGCGGTCGGCCGCAGGTGGCTCGGGCTCAACCCGGCCATCCTGCTCGGGGCCCTCTGCGGCGCCCGCCACTCCACCCCCGGGCTGCGGGCCGCCCAGGAGGCTTGCGGCAGCGCGGTCCCCGCCGTCGGCTACCCGGTGGCCTATGCCGTCTCGTCGGTGCTGGTGCTGGTGCTCGGCTACCTGGCGCTGTTCCTGTAGCCGCCAGGCCGCCCGCCGCTTCCGGCTCACTCCACGAAGTTCTGGAACAGGAGCGGAATGCCGAGCCTCGCCCCGCGGATGGCCTGGATGCAGGCCTGCAGGTCGTCGCGCTTCTTGCCGCTGACGCGGACCTTCTCCCCCTGGATGGAGGCCTGCACCTTGAGTCCGGTCTCCCGGCATAGCGCGGCGATGCGCTTGGCGTCCTCGACCTTGAGGCCGCGCCGGAGCTTGACGAGCTGCTTCACGTGGCCGCCGGCGGCGGGCTCCACCTTCTGCGGATCCAGCCCCTCCAGCGGCACGCCGCGCTTGGCGAGCTTCTCCATGAGCACCCCCAGCGCCGCCTCGCAGCGCCCCTCGCCGTTGGCCTTCACCAGGATGGCGCCATCG
>DASRTO010000187.1:0-10639 GCA_035655915.1 Anaeromyxobacteraceae bacterium | reverse complement strand
TTCGCGCCGCCCGCGGGCTGGGGGCGAGCCGGGGCCAGCGCGCCTCACCGCGGCCCTGGCGCCGGCCCGCCTCCCGGCCGCCCTGAAGCCGGCCCGCCTCCCGCCCCAGGTCCTCGAGACCCTGCGCACCCTCGACCGCGCCGGCCACCGCTCCTGGGTGGTGGGCGGGACGGTGCGGGACCTGCTCCTGGGCCGGCCCTACGCCGGTGCTGCCGACGTGGCCACCCCGGCCACGCCGCAGCAGGTGATGGCCCTCTTCCCGAAGGTGATCCCCACCGGCATCGAGCACGGCACGGTGACGGTCCTGGCCGGCGAGGCCAAGGTCGAGATCACCACCTTCCGCGGCGAGGGGCGCTACCTCGACGGCCGCCGCCCCTCGTCGGTGACCTTCCACACCGACCTCGCCGAGGACCTGGCCCGGCGCGACTTCACCATGAACGCCCTGGCCTGGGACCCGCTGGCCGGCGAGCTGCGCGATCCCTTCCGGGGACGGGCCGACCTCCGCCGCCGCCTCATCCGCGCCGTGGGCGACGCCGCGGCCCGCTTCGCCGAGGACGGGCTCCGGCCCATGCGGGCGCTGCGCTTCGTGGCCCAGCTCGGCTACGCCGTCGAGCGCGCCACCCTGGCCGCCATCCCGGCCGCGGCGCCGGTGGTGCGGCAGGTCTCGGCCGAGCGGGTGGCCGACGAGCTGTCGAAGCTGCTCGGCGCCCCGCACGCGGCGCGGGCGCTCCGGCTTCTGCGGGAGACCGGGCTCCTCGGGGTGGTGCTGCCGCCCCTCGGGCCGCTGTCGCCGGAGGTGACCGCCCACGCCGTCGAGGTCGCCGCCTCGGCCGCCGCCCGACACCTGGGCGCGGGCGCGTCGGCCCGCCCGGACCTCGGCGTGCTGCGGCTGGCGGCGCTGCTCCACGTGGTGCCCGCGGCCGACGCCGCCAGGGCCATCGCGGCGCTGCGGCTTCCGGGCCGCACCGCCGCCGAGGTGTCGGCGCTCCTCGCCGAGCGCCCCTGCCTCCTGGCGGCTCCGCCGCTCGAGCTGCCGGAGGATCCCCGGGGGGTTCGCCGCTGGCTGGCCGCGGTGACGCCGGCGCGGGCGCCGGCGCTCCTGGCGCTGTGGGAGGCCGACGCCGGACACCTGGGGCGGGGATCACGAGCCGCCGCGGCCGCGCTGCGGCGGCTGCGGGCGATGGCGGCTCGGACGCTCCGCGACCGCCCGCCGCTCTCCACGGCGGAGCTGGCGCTCGACGGGCGGGCGGTGATGGACCTTCTCGGGCTGGCCCCGGGGCCGGAGGTGGGGGAGGCCCTGCGCCACCTCCTCTCGGTGGTGCTCGACGACCCGCGGCGCAACCGGCGGGCGGTGCTCGAGGAGGCGCTCCGCGACTGGCGGGCGGGCCGGGGGGCCGGGCCGGGCAAGTGAATCCTTCGCCGCCGGCGCTCGTCCGGTGAAGGGCGACCCGGGCTGCCGGGAGTCCGGGAGCCTTGGGACACGGCACGGGAACCGGAGCGGGCTTATCATCGGGGCCAGGGGGCGGAGAGGGAGCGGCATGCCACATCGGGTCCTGTTCATCGAGAGCGACGCGGCCCTGCGGGCCGCGGTGCGGCCGCTGCTCGAGGCCGAGGGGCTCTCGGTGGACCAGGCCGAGACCGGCCTGGCGGGCATCCGGCGGGCGCTGACCTCGCCGCCGGACCTGGTGGTGGCCGACGTGCGCCTGCCCGACATCGACGGCTGCGAGGTGGCGACCCGCCTCAAGGCGGAGAAAGGGCTCTCCGAGGTGCCGTTCCTGCTGGTGGGGGACTCGGCCGGCCAGCACGACCTGGCGCTGGCGGCCGGCTGCGACGGCTTCGTGGCCAAGCCCGTCGAGCCGGAGCGCTTCCGCGCCGAGCTGCGCGCCATCCTGGCCGGCAAGCGCGAGCGCCTCCCCGAGGCGGGCGAGCGCGCCGGCCTCAAGGCCCACTCGGCCAACATGGCCGAGAGGCTGGAGCACGCCCTGGCCGAGGTGCAGTCGGCCGAGGCGCGGCTGGCCGAGCGCAGCCGGCTGGGGGGCGTCTTCATGAGGAACCTGGCCCACGAGCTGTCGGGCCCGCTCACGCCGGTGGCCGGCTACCTCACCATCCTGGCCTCGGAGAAGGCCGGGTCGCTCACGCCGCAGCAGCGCAAGATCGTGGAATCGGTCCAGGGCTCGGTGGCCCGCCTGTCGCGCATCGTGGAGAACCTGTACGACTTCGCCAACCTGGTCCTGGGGCAGGCGCCCCTCTTCCCGGCCGAGGTGGACCCGGACGCGCTGGCCGAAGAGGTGGTGGCCGACCTGCGGGCGGCGGTCAAGGACGCGCGCCTCAGCGTGAAGGTGGCCCGCTCCGGCGGGGGCAAGGCGATGGCCGATCCCCGCAAGCTCAAGCAGGCCCTCTTCAACCTGGTCCACAACGCCGTGAAGTTCTCCCCGCACGGCGGGGAGGTGCTGGTGGAGGTGCAGCGTGACGCCGGCAGGCTGCGGTTCGTGGTCTACGACCAGGGGCCGGGCATCCCCACCGCGGACCAGCAGAACGTCTTCGAGCCCTTCTTCCACGCCAAGGCCCGCCAGGAAGGGCCGCGCCAGCCCGGCTCGGGCCTGGGCCTGCCGGTGGCGCGGCGCGTCGCCGAGGCCCATGGCGGGAGCCTGCTGGTGGAGAGCCCGCCCCGCACCCAGACCGACCTGAGCCGCCGCCACTACACCGGGTCCAAGTTCGTGCTGGAGATCCCAGCGGTTCCTCCGCCGGGGCGGTAGCGTTACCCGCCGCGCGCCATCCCGCGTTCACCGGAGTTGCGCCGGGGCGGCCGCGGGTATTGAATCCGACTTCGCCAGGGGTTCTGCCGAAGTGCGAGTGCTGGTCGCCATGTCGGGCGGGGTCGATTCCTCGGCCGCCGCCGCCATCCTGGCCGGGCAGGGACACGACGTGCTCGGCCTCGCCATGCGCGTCTACGACGCCGCCGACGCCGCCCGCGGCCGCTCCTGCTGCGCGCCCGACGACCTGGAGGACGCGCGAGCCGCCGCCCGGGCCCTGGGGATCCCCTTCTACGTGGCCAACCTGGAGGAGCACTTCGGCCGGACCGTGGTGGACCGCTTCGTGGAGGACTACCTGGCCGGCCGGACGCCCAACCCCTGCGTGGCCTGCAACGCCGAGGTGAAGTTCGACTGGCTGCTCCGGCGGGCCCGGGCCCTGGGGGCGCGGCTCGCCACGGGCCACTACGCCCGGGTGCAGGCGCGGCGCGGGCGCCTTTCGCTCCTGCGCGCCGCCGATCCGGAGAAGGATCAGAGCTATTTCCTCTACGCCCTGGGGCAGCCCGCCCTGGCCGAGGTGCTCTTCCCGGTGGGGGGCCTCGCCAAGCCCGCCGTGCGCGCCCTGGCGGAGCGGGCCGGCCTCCCCAACGCCCGCAAGGCCGAGTCGCAGGAGATCTGCTTCGTCACCCGCGGCGACGCCGGGGACTTCGTGGCCCTCCGCGCCAACGGGAGGGTCCGGCCCGGCGAGGTGGTGAGCACCCGCGGCGAGGTGCTTGGCCACCACCCGGGCGTGCACCGCTTCACGGTGGGGCAGCGGCGCGGGCTGGGCCTCCCCGGGCCGGAGCCGCGCTACGTGGTACGGCTCGAGGCCGAGGCCGGCCGGGTGGTGGTGGGGAGCGCCGCCGAGGCCTCCCGCGACCGCTTCCAGGTGCGGGCGTCGAGCTGGGTCTCCGGCGAGCCGCCTTCGCGCCCGGTGGATGTCCTGGTGCAGGTGCGCCACCGCCACGCCGGCGAGCGGGGCACGGTGACGGCCGCGGGCCAGGGGGCCGAGGTGCGGCTGGCGGCGCCGGTGCGGGGGGTGGCGCCCGGGCAGGCGGCGGTCTTCTACGACGGAGAGGAGGTCCTGGGTGGCGGCGTCATCGCCTGAGCTGCGGCGCGTGGGCGTACCAGGTTCCCGCGGCGACATCGGCGGGCGACGAGCCCCCGCCCTACGTCTTCGGGGGGGTCGGCTTCGAGAAGTCCACGTCGACGTCGAGCTGCATGGTCCATAGCCAGCTCGCCTGGCCGGGCTGCAGGGCCTTCTCGAAGAAGAACACCGGGCCCATGAGCAGGTCGATGGCCGGCGTGAAGTAGAGGTAGACGCCGCCTCCGGCGGCCCCGAACACGTTCTTTCCGGTCTGGACGTCAGCCGCCAGCACGATCTTGTCGAGGCCGGTGAGCCCGACCTTGAAGTCCGGCCCCATCCAGCTCGCGAGGACGCCGGACTGCTGCTTGGCGCCGGTGGCGTCCACCCACAGTTTCTCGTTGAGGCCGTAGTACCCGCCGACGCCGAGGGTCCCGATGGGCCCGAAGTTCTTCCCCAGGAAGGCCCAGAGCATGTTGTAGTCGGTGACGTCCGTCTTGAAGCCGACGCTCATGATGCCCACCGAGAGGCCCGGCGACCACTCGCCGAACGCCCCCTCGACCAGCGTCAGCTTGCCGTTGAGGAACAGGGCCGATTCTCCCCTGGCCGGGTAGAAGAGGTCGAAGCCCACCTCGGCTTGGATCTTCTCGAAGGGGAGGACGCCCATGGTGAGGCCGGTGATGATCGGGTAGGCGCCGGGCTCGCCGAAGTAGGTGTCGTAGGTGATGTGCGGCACCAGGAACGGCTGGGTGTAGTTGGTGGCCGGCGTCCAGTAGGTGGTGGACGGGGTGGCCAGCGCCTGGTGCGCGCCGGCGAGGATCGCCGCGGCGGCGATCACCTTGAGGGCCTTCTTCATCGGGTCGTTCCTCCGGGTAAAGGGCGGCTGCGTTGCCGGCCCCCGGTGCAGCCCTCGTGCCACCCCCCGGAGGCCCCCGGCGGGCTCCGCCATGGCGATTTTCGGGCGGCTGGCGGGGCCTTCGCCGCAAAATGCACGGTGGGCGGGCAAGGGTGCCTGCAAGCAGGGCAGCTCCGCCGTCCGCCTCTGGGCGGTGCCCGGGCCGGAGCGGTAGGCTCCCACCGATGCGCGAGGTGGACCTGCTGGTGGCCGGTGCCGGCCCGGCCGGCTGCGCCGCGGCCCTGGCGGCGCGGCGGGCCGCGCCCGGCCTGCGCCTGCTCCTGGTGGACGCGGCGCGTTTCCCCCGCGACAAGCCCTGCGGCGGCGCCATCACCGGCGGCGGGCTGCGGGAGCTCGAGCTGGCGGGCCTGTCCCTGCGGGTCCCCCGCGCCACGGCCGCCCACGCCGTGCTGCGGGTGGATGGCCGGTCGCTGCGGGTGGCCCTGCCGCGCCCGGCGGCGGTGGTGCGGCGCCTGGAGTGGGACGCCGACCTCCTGGCCCAGGTCCGGGAGCGGGGGGTGGAGGTGGCCGAGGAGGCGGCCCTGCGCTCGCTGTCGCGGGACGGCCGGGCCTTCCTGGCCCTCACCGGTGCGGGGCCGGTACGCTGCCGGGCGCTGGTCTGCGCCGACGGGGCGGCCGGCCCCTCGCGCCGCCTGCTGGGACTGCCGCCGGGGCGGCGGGCGCCGCTGCGCGAGGCCCTGGCGCCGGGGCTCCAAAGCGACCTGGTCTTCGACCTCGACGCCGCGCCGGCGGGCTACGCCTGGCGGTTCCCCTGCTTCTCCGGGGGAGACGCCGCCGAGAGTGTGGGAATCTACTCGATGGAATCCACTCCGTCCCTCTCGGCAGCGCTGCGCCACTGGGTGGAGGGCGAGGGGCCTTGGCCGGAGCGCGAGGGGCGGCCGGAGGGCGCGAGGCCGGGCCGGGCGCCCGCCGCAGAGGGGCTCGGCGAGCCTGGCGGCGCGTCCGCCGACCGAGCGGCCGCCTGGTCGCTGCGTTTGTGGGAGCCCGGCGGGCCGGTGGGCCTGCCTGGAGCCCTGCTGGCCGGCGACGCGCTGGGAGCGGACCCGCTGGCGGGGGAGGGGATCCGCTACGCGCTCTGGTCGGGCCGGATCGCCGGCGAGGTGGCGGCGCGGGCGCTGGTGCGGGGCGCGGCCCCTGGGCCGGGCGAGCACCGCCTTCGGCTGCGGGCCTCCCGATCCGGGGCGGCGCTGGCGCTGCTCTCCCGCCTGGGGCGCCGGCTGCACGGTCCCGACCGGCGGTGGCGGCGCATGGCCGCCGACCCGGGGGTGGCGGCGGCGCTGGCGGCCCTGGTCTCCGGCGAGCGCCCGGGCTGGCCGGTCCTGAGGCTGCTCTTGCGATATCGTGCCCTGAGCCGGTCCCGGCCGTGAGCTTGCCCCGCCCGGGAGGCGGGAGTACGAAACCGCCATGCGGCTCGCGGACGGGCGGCTGGTACCGGATCTGCGCCTCGACCCGGCCGCGGTGGAGCGGTGCCGGGCCCTGGCCGACCGCATCACCGCGCCGGTCCAGGACTTCGTGAACCGCCACACTACCGTCTCCATCGAGCGCACCGTGCTGCGCCTGCTCGGCCTCCACGACGCCGGGCCCGGCGGCGTCCCTTTCGTCAACCTCATGACGGACGAGCTGCACCGGCGCCGCCTGCTGGGGCGGGGAGCGGCCTACTGGCTGGGCCGGGCGCTGCGCCAGGGGGCGCGCGACCCGCTGCGGATCGTGGAGCGCCTGCAGGCGCTCCCGGAGCGACCCCCGCCCCTGCCGCCGGCGGAGGAGGCGGCGCTGCTGGCGGAGATGCGGGCCGAGGCTCGCGCCGCGGCGGGGGAGCTGGAGCGGCGCGTGGCGCAGCGGCGGGCGCTCATGGCCGAGCTGGGCACCGGCCCGCGCCCCCACAAGTACGTGATCGTGGCCACTGGCAACATCCACGACGACGTGGAGCAGGCGCGGGCGGCGGCCCAGGCCGGGGCCGACGTGGTGGCCGTCATCCGCTCCACCGCCCAGTCGCTGCTGGACTACGTGCCGCACGGCGCCACCACCGAGGGCTACGGCGGCACCTACGCCACCCAGGAGAACTTCCGCATCATGCGGGAGGCCCTCGACGAGGAGTCGCGGAGGCTGGGGCGCTACCTCCAGCTCACCAACTACTCGAGCGGCCTGTGCATGCCGGAGATCGCCTTCGCGGCGGCCTGGGAGCGGCTGGACATGCTCCTCAACGACGCCATGTACGGCATCCTCTTCCGCGACATCAACATGAAGCGGACCCTATGCGACCAGTACTTCTCGCGCCGCATCTGCGCCCGGGCCGAGATCACCATCAACACCGGCGAGGACAACTACATCACCACCGCCGACGCCGACGAGGCGGCCCACACCGTCATCGCCTCCCAGTTCGTGAACCAGTCCTTCGCCCGCCGCGCCGGGCTGCCGGACCGGCTGCTGGGGCTGGGGCACAGCTTCGAGATCGACCCCGCCCGCGAGGACACCGTCGCCCGCGAGATCGCCCAGGCGCTGCTGGTGCGCACCCTCTTCCCCGAGTCGCCCACCAAGTACATGCCCCCCACCAAGCACAAGCAGGGGGACATCTTCTTCAGCCACGCCTACGACGTCATGGCCGACGTGGTGGGCCGCCTCACCGGGCAGTCGATCCAGCTCCTGGGGATGATGACCGAGGCCATGCACAACCCCTTCCTCATGGACCGCTACGTGGCGCTGAAGGGGGCCGACTACGCCTACCGGGCCTGGAAGTCGATGGGCGGCGAGCTGCAGCTCGCGCCGGGCGGCATGGTGGAGAGCCGGGCCCGGGAGACCCTGGGGCGGGCCCTCTCGCTCCTGGAGGAGGTGGCCGAGGAGGGGCTCATGCACGCCATCGGCCAGGCGCGCTTCGGCGACATCGCCCGCGCCGAGGATGGGGGCAAGGGCCTGGCGGGCGTGGTGGAGCGCGAGCCGGGCTACTTCAACCCGTTCCTGGAAATCCTGGAGGGGACATGAGCCGGCCCGCTGGCCCGACCGCGCCCGCCGCGGCCCTCCTCGTGCTGGCCGCCTGCGCCACCGCCGGGCGCCCGGTGACGCGTCCCTCCGGCGACGAGGGGATGCTGGTCTACCTGGTGGGGCGGCTGGCCTTCACGGCGCCCGCGGACTGGACCGCCTCCGGGGACTCGTCCCGGGTCCGGCTGGACGCGCCGGGGCGGGACGCCCAGCTGGAGGCGAGCGTGGTCCGGCTCTCCTTCGCCGACGAGAAGGCGTGCCTGGCCGACGCCGAAGCCCTGCTGGCGCGCGCCGAGGCTCGCCTCAGCAACGTCCGCCGCCACCCCACCACCTTCGCCGGCCGGCGCGCGGTGACCCAGGAGGCCGACCAGGGGCCGTGGCACGGCTGGGCCTGGGCCTTCTGCGACGGGCCCCAGCAGTACCGGGTGTGGTTCACCGGCCTGTCGCCCGTGGGGCGGGGGGCCATGGAGGCGCAGCGCATCCTGGCCGCAAGCGCCCGCCTGGAGGGGCCGTGACCCCCATCGACTGGGAGCCGGGCCAGGTGGTGCGCCCCTACGGCGACCGGCGCGACGACGGGGTGGTGCAGCTCTCCTTCGTGCTCCCGGTGCCGGCCGGGGAGAAGGCCCGCGAGGCGGCGGCGCAGCTGGCCCGCAAGATGGGGATGCAGCAGGTCCACGTGGCCTGCATGGAGGCGGCCGCCGAGCGCTACACCTTCTTCGTGGTCTACGGCCGCACCGACCTCTCCGTGGACTGGGGGAGCCTCGACGTCCCCGAGGTGACCATCCGCAAGAAGGGGTTCGACGAGCTGAACGAGCTGGTGGCGCGCCAGGTGGGGCGCCGCATCGTGGTGCTGGGCGCCTGCACCGGCTCCGACGCCCACGCGGTGGGCATCGACGCCATCATGAACATGAAGGGGTACGCCGGCGACTACGGGCTGGAGCGCTACCCCATGCTGGAGGCGGTGAACCTGGGCGCCCAGGTGGAGAACGCCGCCCTGGCCCGGGCGGTCGGCGAGCGGCGCGCCGACGCGGTGCTGGTGTCGCAGGTGGTGACCCAGCGCGACGTGCACAAGGAGAACGCCCGCGCCTTCCTGCACGAGCTCACGCGGCTCGGGCTGCGCGGCCGGGTCATCGCCATCCTGGGCGGGCCGCGCATCGACCACCGGCTGGCGGTGGAGCTGGGGTACGACGCCGGCTTCGGGCCCGGCACCCGGCCCTCCGACGTGGCCAACTACGTGGTGGCCGAGGTGCTGCGGCGCATGGGCAAGGAGGCGCGGTGATCCGCCGCCGGGCGCCGGGGCCCGGGACGGCGGGTGGAGGCGCGGCCATGGCGGACGAGAAGGTTGGGGTGCGGTACCGGGTGCGCATGTCGCAGGCGGACGCCCACTACGGCGGGAGCCTGGTGGACGGGGCGCGGCTGCTGCAGCTCTTCGGCGACGTGGCCACCGAGCTGCTGGTGCGCCACGACGGCGACGAGGGGCTCTTCCGGGCCTACGACCAGGTGGAGTTCCTGGCCCCGGTCCGCGCCGGCGACGTCATCGAGGCCAGCGGCGAGATCACCCGCGCCGGCGAGACCTCGCGGGCCATGCGGTTCGAGGCGCGCAAGGTGATCGCCCCGCGCCCCGACCTCTCGGACAGCGCCGCCGAGGTGCTGGCCGAGCCGGTGGTGGTGTGCCGGGCCAGCGGCACCTGCGTGGTGCCCCGGGACAGGCAGCGCTTCCGGAGGTAGGGCGGGGGCTCGTCCCCCGCCGGGAGAGCGGACATGGGCGACCAGGTGATCGTCAGCTGCGCGGTGGTAGGCGCCGAGGTGACCCGCGCCCAGAACCCGGCCGTGCCCTACCTGCCGTCGGAGATCGCCGCCGAGGCGGTGGAGGCCTGGCGGCAGGGGGCGGCGGTGATCCACCTCCACGCCCGCTGGCCGGACGGCCGCCCCTCGCAGCGGAGCGAGCACTTCCGGGAGATCGTGGACCGCATCCGGGCCGCCGGCTGCGACGCGGTGCTGCAGGCCTCGACCGGCGGGGCGGTGGGGATGCCGGTGGCGGAGCGGCTGGGCTCGCTGGTGGACGGCGTGGAGATGGGGACCCTGAACCTCGGCACCATGAACTTCGGCGACGAGGTCTTCCTGAACGCCCGCCCCGACATCGTGACCATCGCCGGGCGCCTGCGGGAGCGCGGCCTCGCGCCGGAGTGCGAGGTGTACGACGCCGGCATGCTGGAGACCCTGCGCTGGCTCCTGGAGCGCAAGCACCTCCGTCGCCCCTACCACGTACAGTTCGTGCTGGGCGTGCCCGGCGGCATGTCCGGGAGCGAGCGCAACCTGCGCTTCCTGGTGGAGGGGCTGCCGGAGCCGACCCGCTGGAGCGTGGCCGGCATCGGCCGCTTCCAGATGCCCATGGCCGAGCTGGCCCTGCGGCTGGGCGGGCACGTCCGGGTGGGACTTGAGGACAACCTCTACCTGTCGAAGGGCGTGCCGGCCCGGGGCAACGGCGAGCTGGTGGCCCTGGCGGTGGCGGCGGCGCGGGCCGCCGGCCGCGAGCCGGCCACGCCGGCCGAGGCGCGGCGCCTGCTGGAGATCGGCGACACCCAGGCCGCGGCGCCTGTCAAGTGAAGAGCGGGGACGGCCACGCCGCGACCGGCTTGACGCTCCGGATCGGCGGCGCTAGCTTCGCGCGCCTGGAAAGGCAGGGAAGGGGCCCATGACCAAGGCCGACCTCATCGCGCGCATCCAGGAGGCGCATGGCTCGCTGTCCAGGCGGCAGGCCGCGGCGGTGGTGGACGCGGTCTTCCACAACCTGGCCCGCGCCATCCGCAAGGACAAGCGCTTCTCGTTGCCCCGCTTCGGGACCTTCGTGGTGAAGCGCCGCGCCGGACGGGTGGG
>DASRTO010000186.1:0-3830 GCA_035655915.1 Anaeromyxobacteraceae bacterium | reverse complement strand
GGAGCTGGGGGAGGCGGTCCGCCTGCTGGAGGCCGACGCGGCCCGGCTCGACTACCGCGCCCTGGCGGCCGAGGCCGGGGAGGGCAAACGGGTGGCGGTGGTGGGGAACCTCCCCTACCACCTGACGAGCCCCATCCTCTTCTCGCTGCTCGACCAGGCCGACGCCGTCTCGCGGGCCGTGCTGCTCCTGCAGCGCGAGGTGGGGGAGCGGCTGGCGGCCGCCCCCGGCACCCGGGCCTGGGGCCTGCTCTCGGCGCTCCTGCAGCAGCGGGCCGAGGTGACGGTGAAACGGCGGGTGCCTCCGGGGGCGTTCCTGCCGCCACCGAGGGTGGAGAGCGCGGTGGTGCGCCTTTTCTTCGGCCCTCCGCGGGTGGAGGTGGGGGACCAGGCAGGCTTTCGCCGCCTGGTCAAGGCCGGCTTCGCCCAGCGCCGCAAGACGCTGTCGAACGCCCTCCGCGCCGCCCGCCTCGGCTCCCCCAGGGCGGTGGCGGCGGCGCTCCAGGCGGCGGGGATCGAGCCGTCGCGGCGCGGCGAGACCTTGACCGTGGCCGAGTGGGCGGCGCTGGAGCAGGCCCTGGCCGGCCGTTAGCCGGGCGCGGCTCGAGGCTCGGCAGGGGAAACCCTGGGCGCCCTTCCGCGAACCCTACCCCGCCGCCCGACCCACCGGTGGGAAGGGCGCCCAAGCCCTCTGTCCCGGCCTCGCCCCTAGAGGGCGAAGGCCCTGGCCGTCGCGAGCAGGAGGCTCATGTTGCGCGCCCCGTACTCGCCCAGGTAGCGGCGGAACGCCCTGGCGTCGAGCCCCATTCCGCGGATGGTGTCGGCGACCACCGCCTCGTAGGCCCGGGCGCCCGGCTTGCGCAGCTCGATGGCGATCTTGAGGATGGCCCGGTGGAAGGCGGGGTCCACCTCGTCGCGCCTCCCCGGACGGCCGGAGCGGGCGCCCATCCGCCGCCTCGCGGCGCCCGCCGGCCGGGCCTCGCCTCTGGCTCGATCTGGCCTCACGAACAGAAACGACGATACGTGACAGCACATGGCATGTCAACAAGTATGCCAAGCGCTTGGAGGGACTGGCGATATCCTGGTCCGGCAAGCTCACAGAGTGATCCTGGGATCGCGGTGACAATGATCGGCGTGTCAGGGATGGGGCGGCCAGGGCTCGACGCGGGTGATCGCGGCAATCGAGCCCTCGCGCCCGGCGACGCTGGCGCGGACGTGGACAGTCGCGCCGGCGCTGTGGCAGAGTCGCGCCCTTCCCGGACGGCCGAGTGGAGAGGGCGCGCTACATCGCGGTGGAGGGGCCCATCGGCGTCGGGAAGACGACGCTGGCGACCGCGCTCGCGGAGCGGCTCGGCGGGCGCACCGTGCTGGAGGTGGTCGAGGAGAATCCCTTCCTGGTCCCCTTCTACCAGGACCCCCGCAAGCTCGCCTTCCAGACCCAGCTCTTCTTCCTGCTCTCCCGCTTCCAGCAGCAGCAGCAGCTCTTCCAGCAGGACCTCTTCAGCCAGGTCACCATCGCCGATTACCTCTTCGCCAAGGACCGCATCTTCGCTTCGCTCACCCTGGAGACGAACGAGCTCAACCTCTACGACAAGGTCTGGGAGGTCATGGGGCCGCGGGTGGTGAGGCCGGACCTGGTGATCTACCTGCAGGCCCGGCTGGAGGTGCTGCTCCAGCGCATCAAGAGGCGAGGGCGCGACTTCGAGCGGCAGATCGACCCCGCCTACCTGGACGCCCTCTCCAAGGGCTACGGCGACTTCTTCTTCCACTACGAGGAGACGCCACTGCTGGTGGTGAACACCAGCGACATCGACCTCGAGTCGCCGGCCGACCTCGAACCGCTCCTGGAGGTCATCCGCAAGCACCGCAAGGGCGTGCGCCACTACATCCCGCTCGGGACCCGGACCGGGTGAGCCGAAAAGGCGTTGTGGCTCGGAGGGCGACAGGATAGATTCTCGATCCCTGGGCGGGACCCCGCGAGGGGCCTACACCGGAGGACCACATGTCGAGCCAGCCCGGCCCGCGCAAGCGGGTCACCGTGAACGACATCGCCAGGATGAAGGCGGCTGGCGAGAAGATCGCCGCAGTCACCGCCTACGACGCCACCGCGGCGCGCCTGGTGGACGAGGCCGGGGCGGACCTCATCCTGGTCGGCGACTCGCTCGGCATGGTGGTGCAGGGGCACGACTCCACCCTGCCGGTGACGCTGGAGCACATGATCTACCACTGCGCCGCGGTGCGCCGCGGCCTGTCCCGCTCCTCGGGCCGCGCCCACTTGGTGGGGGACATGCCCTTCGGCAGCTACCAGGCCAGTGCCGACGAGGCGGTGAAGCACGCCACCCGCCTGGTGGCCGAGGGCGGCGTCGAGGCGGTGAAGCTGGAGGGCGGGCAGGACTTCACCGAGGTCATCGGCCGCATCGTGCGCGCCGGCATGCCGGTCATGGGGCACATCGGCCTCACCCCACAGTCGGTGCACAAGATGGGCGGTTACCTGGTTCAGGGCAAGGACGCCGACCGGGCCCGCCAACTGGTGCGGGATGCCAGGGCGCTGGAGGCGGCGGGCTGCTACGCCCTGGTGCTGGAGTGCATCCCCGCCGAGCTGGCGCGGGTCATCACCCAGAGCCTGCGCATCCCCACCATCGGGATCGGGGCCGGCCCCCACTGCGACGGGCAGGTGCTGGTGTTCCACGACCTTTTGGGCCTGGAGACGGGCCTCAAGCCCCGCTTCGTGAAGCGCTTCGCCGAAGTGGGGCAGACGGCCTCGGCAGGCGTGCAGGCCTACGTCTCCGAGGTGAAGGGCGGGACCTTCCCGGCCCAGGAGCACAGCTTCCAAGCCCAGAGCCTGCGGCTGGTGCCGGCGGCCGGGCCGGAGGGCGACCGCGAGGACCAGACCGGCGTGGTGGGCGCGCCGGTCTAGCGCTACCCCGCCCCGCCGATGCCCGCTCCCGAGCTCATCCGGGACCCGAGCGCCTGGCAGGCCCGCTGCCTGGCGGAGCGGGAACGGGGACGGAGGCTGGCGCTGGTCCCCACCATGGGCTTCCTGCACCGGGGGCACCTCTCGCTCATGCGCGAGGCGCGGGCCCGGGTCGGGCCCTCCGGGCTGTCGCTGGCCACCATCTTCGTGAACCCCGCCCAGTTCGGCCCCGGCGAGGACCTGGCCCGCTACCCGCGCGACCTGGACGGCGACCTCGCCAAGTGCGCCGCCGCGGGAGTGGACCTGGTGCTGGCGCCGGAGCGCCAGGACCGGATCTACCCGCCGGGCTTCCAGACCTGGGTGGAGGTGACCGGGCTGTCGCAGGGGCTGTGCGGGGCGCGGCGCCCGGGCCACTTCCGCGGCGTGGCCACGGTGGTGACGAAGCTCCTCAACCTCTCCCGCCCCCACCTGGCCCTGTTCGGCGAGAAGGACTGGCAGCAGCTCTGCGTCGTGAAGGCCCTCTCGCGCGACCTCGACCTGGGCGTGGAGATCGTGGGCCTGCCCATCGTGCGGGAGCCGGACGGCCTGGCCCTCTCCTCCCGCAACGCCTACCTCTCGACCGGGGAGCGGGCGGTGGCGCTGTCCCTGTCACGGGCGCTCTTCGAGGCCCGCGACCGCGCCGCCGCCGGCCTGCGGGACTCCTCCGCCCTGGCGGCCCTGGCGCGCCGGCGCCTGGAGGAGGCCGGGGCCCGGGTGGACTACGTGCAGCTGGTGCACCCCGAGACCCTGGAGCCGGCGGCGCGGGCCGTCCCCGGCACCCGCCTGCTGCTGGCCGCCTTCGTGGGCCAGACCCGGCTCATCGACAACCTGGCCCTGCCATGAGCACGCGCGGAGGGGAGCGTCCCCAGGGCGAGGCCGT
>DASRTO010000185.1:0-2374 GCA_035655915.1 Anaeromyxobacteraceae bacterium | reverse complement strand
GGCGCGGGCGGCGAAGTCCACCGGCCCGGAGGAGGCTCGCCAGCGCTGCAGCACGGTGCGGCCGCCCACGGGCACGAAGGCCACCACCGCCCAGAGCGCCGCCGCCACCACGCCCCACTTGAGCAGCTTCAGCATGCGACCGGGGTAGCACGCGGGCGCCGGGGGGTCGAGTTTTCGGGCCGGAGCCTAGCAGCGCGCGTCCAGGCAGGCCTGGGAGGCGGCGGTGGTGTCCGGCGCCCGGCTCGTCGAGGGGGCCGGCTTCACCAACTGGGCCACGAAGGCGCCGAGCACGATGAGCAGGAAGGCGACGACCAGGGTGTCCTTCCAGCCGTGCCGGCGGGGGGTGGCGAAGGTGATCTCGGTCCTGGGGGTCATGGCGTCCTCTCTTGTCGGTCGGCGGCTCGTCCCACCTGACCGGTGGAGGGGACCTCCCCGGGAACGTGACGGGCCCTGCCCGAGGCCTCGAACGCGACGAGAAATACCAAGCAGAATCGAGTGGTTGTGGGCGGGACGGAAAGTCGCGCCAGGCGGCGGCTCCCCGCCACCGCCGCCCGGCGCTCCCCCACGCACGCAATGGCGCGGTGGCAGCCGGGCGAGAGGCGCCGTCTCCAGGGTTGGCGTCCAGCGGCCCGGCCGCCCCCCGCGCCAAGAAGAGACGCGGGCGGGGCGCCGTGTGACGGAGAGCGCCGCTCCGCCAGGGGGCGGTCAGGAGATGAGCCCCTGCTCCCTGGCCAGTCGGGCCAGCTTCTCCTTGAGCCGCTCGAAGCGCTTCCGCAGCGCCGCCGGCGCCACCGGGTCGCCGCGCCCCGACAGGACGTGGGAGACCTCCTCCCAGGGCATCTCCTTGTCGAGCCGCAGGATGAGCAGGGTCTGCTCCTCGGGGTCGAGGGCCTGGCGTAGCTTGAGCATGCGCTCGCTGCGCCCGCCGGGGCGGAAGCTGGAGTCGTGGGCCACCGAGGCGGCGAGGCGCGAGGCATCGCTGGTGAGGAGGCGGCGGCCCCGCTGGCGGTAGGGGTCGCGGTGGAAGCGGGAGGCGGCGTGCCAGGCGAGCTTGAACCCCCAGGCGCGAAAGGAGCACTCGCGCCGGAACCGGGGCAGCCCCTTGACCAGGTCCTCGCAGAACTGGGAGAAGACGTCGCGGGCGTCGTCGTCGTCGTGCAGGACGGCGGTGAGGTAGCCGAGGATCTGCGGCCCGTACGCCTTCATGAAGGCGGTGACGGCGCCCGGCATGTCGCCGCCGTCGAGGAGGGCGGCGAGGGTCTTCTCGGGAGTCGCGACCACGGGACGATGCTACACGGGCCGTGGCGGGTTCAACATCCCCCGATGCCGGTGGCGGCGACCCGGTGGCGCTGCGGTATGCTCCCCGGCCCGGGAGGGCCGCATGTCGTTCCTGCCCGCCGCCACCGCCCGCGCCCTGCTGGCCGGCTTCCGCGCCGTCGGCCTGGACGCCGACGTGCTCCGGCAGGCGGCCGGCCTCGAGCCGTCGGCGCTCGAGCCCGTCGACGGGCTTCTGCCGGCCGAGGCCTTCGGGCGGTTCTGGGAGGAGGCGTGGCGGCGGGCGCCTCGCCCGGAGCTTCCCGCGGAGGTGGGGCTGGCGGTGCCCTTCGGGGCCTTCGGAGCGCTCGACTACCTCGCCGCCAGCTCGCCCACCGTGGAGTCGGCCTTCCACGCCCTGGCGGGGCATTTCCGCTACGTGGCCGCCGGCTTCGGCCTGGAGGTGGCGCGCGGCCCCGAGGGCGGCACGGTGCGGCTCGTCCCGGCCCACCCGCCGGCCGGGCGCGACCGCATGGCCGAGGTGAGCGACGAGTTCACGCTGGCGGTCCTGGTGGGCCGGTTCCGGAGCCGGCCGCTGGTCCCCCCTTTCCGGGCGGCCCAGGTCCGGCTCACCCGGCCCGCTCCCGAGCGCCCGACGCGGCACGCCCGGCTCTTCGGCGCGCCGGTGGCGTTCGGATGCGCCGCTTCGGCGCTGGACGTGCCGGCGGAGGCGTGGCGGGCCCGCCTGGAGACCGCCGACCCGCTGCTGCAGGAGACGCTGCGCCAGCTGGCCGAGCGCATCGGGCTGGGCGGGGCCGGGAGCGACCTCGAGCTGGCGGTCCGGGCCCGCTTGCGAACGCTGCTCCCCGACGGGCGCGGCGAGGCGGAGGCGGTGGCGAGGAGCCTCGGGCTCTCGGGGCGCACCCTCCATCGGCGGCTCTCGGCCGCAGGGCGCACCTTCCGCCAGGTGCTGGAGACCTTCCGGGAGGCCGAGGCGGAGCGGCTCCTCTCCTCGGGGACCCTGCCCCTGGGCGAGGTGGCCCTGAGGCTGGGCTTCGCCGACCAGACCTCCTGGAATCGCGCCTTCAGGCGCTGGAAGGGGATGTCGCCGCGGAGGTGG
>DASRTO010000184.1:0-11407 GCA_035655915.1 Anaeromyxobacteraceae bacterium | reverse complement strand
CCGAAGCGAGCGGGGAGGAGGCGGGCACCGCCCGCCGACGGGCGAAGGCGAAGCCGAAGCAATCCGACACTCCGGGTGGGGCATCATCCCCCCGGTACGACGACGACGAGCCCACGCCCTACGGCGACGGCTCGCCCGGCTCGCGCCGCCGCACGAAGGGCAGCAGCGAGGACCCCAGCGCCCCGATGGCCAGGAGCACCTCGCGAAGGAAGCACGCCAGCGCGCCGGTGAGCGCCGCCATGGCGCCGACGAAGAGCGCCGCCACCGCCCGCGAGAAGTCGGACTTCAGGATGAAGCCCAGGAAGGCGAAGGCGATGAGCAGGCACACCTGGAGCGCCGCGGTCGTCGCCAGGATGATGGCCCAGCGCACCACCCTGGCCCGCCGCTCCAGGACGCGCCGCTCCGAGGCCGCCGCCAGCTGATCGGCCGGGCCCAGGGTGGCGAGCTGGCCCTTGAGTGCTCGCGAGCGATCCACGATGCGGGCCAGGCGGTTGGCGAACACCCCCAGGAAGGAGCCCATGGCGGTGAGCAGGAACACCGGCGCCACCGCCAGCTGGATGACGCGGGTGATGTCCTGGACATGGGTCTCGAACACGGCCGCTCCCGCCCGTCTCCGGAGCCGCGGCGGTGGCCCCCGCGAGGGCGAGCCGGCGGCCGGGGAGGGCGGGCGCATTGAAGCAGGAGCGTCCGGCGGCGGCAACCGGGAATCGACGGTCCGGTCCCCTCCGCCCGGGGGGTGGCGTTCCCCGCCCGCCGCCGTTGGTCTAGGGTGGCGCGATGCCCGCCGGCGACCGGCCCCGGTTCCTGGAGCGGCTCGGCCTGCACCGGCCGGAGCTCCGGGCCTGGGCCCTCTACGACTGGGCCAACTCGGCGGCGGTCACCACCGTCGTCACCGCCGTCTTCCCGGTGTACTTCGCCACGGTGGCGGCGGCGGACCTGCCGCCGCCGGTGGCCACGGCGCGCTTCGCCGCCGCCACCACCGTCGGCCTGGTGGCGGTGGCGGCGCTCGCGCCGCTCCTGGGGACGCTCGCCGACGTCGGGGCCTGGAAGAAGCGCTTCCTCCTCGGTTTCCTGCTGCTGGGCGCCGGGGCCAGCGCCGGTCTCTTCGCGGTGGGGCGCGGCGACTGGGAGCTCGGGGCGCTGCTCTTCGTGTTCGTCAACGTAGGGCTGAACGGGAGCTTCGTCTTCTACGACTCGCTGCTTCCGCACGTGGCCCGCGGCGAGGAGCTGGACCGGGTCTCCACCGCCGGCTACGCCCTGGGCTACGTAGGCGGCGGGCTCCTGCTGGCGCTGAACCTGCTCGCCATCCAGCGGCCGGGTTGGCTGGGCCTGCCCTCCGGACCGGGGCTCTCGCCGTCCGCGGTCACTCTGCCGGCGCGCCTCTCCTTCCTCTCGGTGGCCGCCTGGTGGGTCCTCTTCTCGCTTCCGCTCCTCCGGCGCGTGCCCGAGCCGGCGGTGGCGCCCCGGCCGCCGGGCGGGCCGGGCGCGGCCAGGCTGGCGGGGCGGCGGCTGCTCGCCACCTTCCGGGCGCTCAGGGCCCACCGCCAGGCTTTGCTCATGATGGCCGCCTTCCTCGTCTACAACGACGGCATCGGCACCATCATCCGCATGGCTACCATCTACGGGACGGAGGTGGGCATCGGGCGCGGCTCGCTCATCGCGGCGGTGCTGCTGGTGCAGTTCATCGGCATCCCCTGCGCCTTCGCCTTCGGCGCCCTGGCGGGGCGCATCGGCGCCAAGCGCGCCATCCTGCTCGGGCTCGCCGTCTACGGGGTGGCCACCGTCTTCGGCTATTTCATGCGCTCCGCCGCCGACTTCTTCCTGCTGGCGGCGATGGTGGGCTTGGTCCAGGGCGGCACCCAGGCCCTCTCCCGCTCGCTCTTCGCGAGCCTCATCCCGCGACAGCAGTCCGGCGAGTTCTTCGGCTTCTTCTCGGTCATGGACAAGGTAGCCGGCATCTTCGGCCCGCTGGTGTTCGCCGCCGCCTCGAGCGCCACCGGGTCGAGCCGGGCGGCCATCCTCTCGGTGATCGGGTTCTTCGCGGTCGGGGCGCTGCTGCTCACGCTGGTGGACGTCGAGGGCGGGCAGCGCGTGGCCCGCGAGGCGGAGCGGGCCGCGCCGGAGCCCGGCTGACGGCCGCACCCGGTCAGGGGGCGGCACCCGGGGGCGCCGGCGCGGGCAGGGTCTTCAGGTCGGCCCGTGCCAAGGCCCGGACCGCCAGCAGGGCCAGGTCGTCGTCCGGCGTCGGCTCGGCCAGCTTCTGCAGCCGCTCCCGGGCGCCGGCCAGCTTCCCCTTGAGCAGCAGATCCGCCGCCACCACGTAACGGGCGAAGGCGCGGCGGGCGTCGCCGCCCCATCGCTCCTCGAGGACGTCCCCCTCGCCCTCGTCGCCGAGGAGGTACTGGCCCAGGGTCTTCTCGGGGCCGTTGAGCACGTGGCTCTCGGCGGTGATGCCGGAGAACTGCACCCAGCGGGTGGCGGGCGAGGTCCACTGCTCCAGGAGCTCCTGGGCCTTGTCGGCCGAGGTGCCGCCGGCTCGGCGCAGCGCCAGCGCCCAGAAGATGGCCGCCGCCCCGGCCTTGACCGGACCACCCTCCAGGTCCACCCATCGTTCCAGCTCGGCGGCCGCCTCGCCGTACCGTCCCTGCGCGTAGAGCGCGGTCCCCAGCCCCCGGCGGCACCGCGGGTCCCTGGAGGCCAGCCCGACGGCGGCCCGGAAATCGGCCTCGGCGGCCTCGAAGGCGCCGGCGTGGAAGCGGGCCCAGCCCAGGTCGAGCCGGGCCGGCGCCCAGGTGGGGGCCAGGGCGGCCGCCTGCTCCAGCTGGCGCGCCGCCTCCTCGAAGCGCCGCGCCTGGAGCGCCTGCTCGCCGGCGGCGTGGAGCTCCCCGGCGCGCGAATCTCCCGCTGGGCGGGCGCCGGCGCACCCCAGCGCCACCGCCAGCGCGAGGGCCGGAGCCGACGCGCCGCGCCGGGAGCGGGTCCGAAGAGGGAATGGCATGCCGCGTCTCCTCCGGCGCGGTGGCCGAGACACCCACCCAGGTGCGGCCCGCGCCGGCGCGACGATAGCACGGGGGCTCCGTGCTCTCCCGCCGGTCCGGTGCCCCGCCGGCGAGGGTCACCCCTCCCCTTCGAAGTAGTCGGCCTGGTCCTTCCTGCGGAAGACGAAGCGCCTGGCCTGCGGCCAGGCGCCCACCGAGCAGGCCACCTTGTCGGAGTCCGGGTACTCGACGAGGTCGAATCCCTGGACCACCGACATGGCCAGGTAGACCAGCGGCTCCGTCCCGTCGTTCACCAGCTGATGGGCCGTCCCGCCGGGGGGGAACGAGACGTAGTCGCCCGGACCGATCCCGGTCTCGCCGTCGGGCGTGCGGATCCTGGCCCGGCCGGAGACGACGTACATCGCCTCCTCGGTGACGTGATGGACGTGGAGCGGGAACGAGCGCTTGCCCGGCGGCAGCTCCCACAGCCCGCAGCCGAGCTTCTCGCCGCCCAGCGCCTTGCGGCGTCCGGAGAACGAGCCGTGGTCGATCGCCTGGGACCAGGGGACCTCGCTGGTGTGCACGATCTTCATGTGACCTCCGGCGTGCCGGCCCCCCCACGGGCCGGCTGGCCTCCCGGGCCTTAACCGGAGAGCCGGCGCCGCGCTCCGTGCGCGGCTCGGCGCCCCCCGGGATCCGGGTCGGGGCCGCGGCGCCGCCCCGTGCGGTGCCTCGGCCGGTCTCCCCTGGCCGGCGCTGCTCAGGCATGCTCGGCCCGTGGTGCTTCCACGCCCGCCCCCCGGCGACCTACCCCCGTTCGTCATCCTCTACGACGGCGTCTGCGGCCTGTGCAGCCGGACCGTGGCCTGGATGGTGGCGCGGGACCGGAAGCGGCGCCTCGCCTTCGCGCCGCTGCAGGGCGAGACCGCCGCCCGGCTGCGCGCCCTCCACCCCGAGATTCCCCCGGGGCTCGACACGGTGGCGTACGTCGAGCCGGGCGGCGTCCACCTGCGCAGCCGGGCCTTCCTCCACGCGTCGCGGCACCTGGCCCCGCCGTGGCGCTGGGCCTTCCACCTTCGCTTCCTGCCGGCCGCTCCGCTCGACCTCGTCTACCGGCTGGTGGCGCGGATCCGCTACCGGGTCTGGGGCCGGTACGACGCCTGCCGGCTGCCCGAGGGGGTGGATCCGGAGAGGTTCCTGCCCTGACCGGATATCCGCTCGGGGGCGGACCCGCGGGGCGTCCCTACCCGCCGGCGGCGTTGCCGCGAGGTACCGAGCCGAGGAACCGGTGGGACAGGCCCAGGGCGACCCCGTACAGCGCGTGGCCGATGACCACCGACCCGCCCACGGGCTGCACGTGCTCCAGGAAGCCGGGATTCACGGTGGGCAGCACCAGCGACGCCATGATCCCGGCCACGAACAGCGCGTAGCCGAGGCCCAACACCGCCGCCGACGCCGGAGGGAGGTCGCGCGGCACCACGGCGGCGTAGGCCAGCCCGACCACGACCGAGGCCAGCGCGTGCAGTGCCGTGGCGTAGACGATCAGGGCGGTCTCCCCGAGCGCCCCGGCCCCCACGAAGGTGGTCCCGATGGCCTTCGGCAGCTCGGCCGGAGGCATCCCCGCCCCCGAGGCCGCCGCCACCATGAAGGCGGCCATGACGGCGCCGGCCAGGAGGCCGGAGAAGATTCCCGCCGCCAGGGCGCCGCGCTGGCGGACCGCGCCGAGCTCCGGCGCGCGGTCCAGCGTTCCTGCTCGAGAATCGATCATGGTCACCTCGCCGGACGGCCTGCCCGGCGGGACCGAGGTCCAGCGGGCCGGTGAGGTCGGCGGGCGACGCGAGCGCCGTGGAAGGGGTTCTGCCCGGCTGGCTCCCACGAGCGACGAGTCGCGTTCGACCCGTCCAGTTCGTGGAGCAGCGGCCCGACTGCCCCGTTGAGCCTGCGGGGCCACCGATTGGCCCCAGCACCCGAGCGACAGGCTAGGCGGCGCCAGGCCCGACTGTCAACCGCCGATCGCGGGATCGCGAGCAGGCCTGGCGGCCGTCCCCCGCCTCGACGGCGCGCCGTCGCCCGGATACCTTGGCCCGGCCGTGGCGGAGAGCACTCGCCCCCATCGGTCGCCGCCGGCCCAGCCGCCCGAGGCCTGGGCTCCCGCGCTTCGCCTCGCCCGGCTCGCCACGCGCCCGCTGGAGCGGTTCCTCCGGCTCCAGGCGGCCAGCGGCCTCCTGCTCATCGCCGCGGCGGGCGCTGCCCTGGTCCTGGCCAACTCGCCCTGGTCCTCGACCTGGGAGCGGCTCTGGCGGACGCCGCTCGGCGTGAGCGCCGGCGCGATCGCCTTCGTCCGTCCGCTGGCGTGGTGGGTCAACGACGGGCTCATGACCGTCTTCTTCTTCATGGTGGGCCTGGAGATCCGCCGCGAGATCGCCTACGGGGAACTGAGCGAGTGGCGCCGCGCCATGCTGCCGGCCGCCGCCGCCCTGGGCGGCATGCTGGCCCCGGCGCTGATCTTCCTGGCCGTCGGCCCTGCCGGGGAGGGGCGAAACGGCTGGGGCGTCCCCATGGCCACCGACATCGCCTTCGCCGTCGGCGTGCTCACCCTGCTCGGCCGGCGGGTGCCGGCGGCGCTGCGGGTGATCCTGCTGGCGCTGGCGGTGATCGACGACCTCGGCGCCATCGTGGTGATCGCCGTCTTCTACTCGGGGGGCATCTCCCTGGCCGGCCTGGCGGTGGCGGCGGCCGGCGTGGCCCTGGTGATCCTCTTGCAGCGGCTGGGGGTCCGCGCGGCGCTGGCCTACGTGCCCCCGGCACTGGTGGCCTGGGCCGGCACCTACGCCGCCGGCGTCCACCCCACCATCGCCGGAGTGGCCATCGGGATGATGACTCCAGTCCGGGCCTGGCTGGGCACGAGCGGGTTCCTGGCCTCGCTCCAGGAGGGCGTCGACGAGCTGCAGCGCCTCACCGGGCCGGCCGAGGCGCACCGGGTGGCCCCGGTCCTCCAGCGCATCCGCCTGTCGCGGCGAGAGGCGCTCTCGCCGGCGGAGAACCTCATCGAGGCCTTCCATCCCTGGGTGGCCTTCCTGGTCATGCCGCTGTTCGCCCTGGCCAACTCCGGCGTGCCGCTGCAGGGGCTGCAGCTCGGCGCCGAGCCCCTGCGGGTGCTCGCCGGGGTGGTGCTCGGGCTGGTGGTGGGCAAACCGCTCGGCATCCTGGCAGCCTGCGGCCTGATCCTGGCCTCGGGCCTGGCGCGGCTCCCGGTCGGCATCGGCTGGCGGCACCTCTCGGTGCTGGGCCTGGTGGCCGGCATCGGCTTCACCATGTCGCTCTTCATCACCCAGCTCGCCTACTCCTCGGAGCAGCTCCTGGCGGCGTCCAAGCTGGGGATCCTGGTGGCCAGCGCCGTCGCCGCCGCGGCCGGGCTCGCCCTGGGGCGGTTGCTGCCGGAGGCGGCCGCGCAGGGGGTGCCGGCCAGCGCCGACGAGGCCGAGGCCGGGGCTCCCTCCTGAGGGCGGCCGCCCGAAGGCGGGTGCGCCGTCGCCCGGCTCGGGCTAGGAACGGCGCCATGACCCGGAACCGGCTCGAGGCCTTCAGCGACGGCGTCATCGCCATCATCATCACCATCATGGTGCTGGAGCTCCGGCCGCCGCAGGGCGTGGGGCTCGCCGACCTCGGGCCGCTCGTCCCGAAGATCCTCTCCTACGTCCTCAGCTTCGTCTTCCTGGCCATCTACTGGAACAACCACCATCACCTGCTCCATGCGGTGCAGCGGGTCGACGGGCGGGTGCTGTGGGCCAACGTGCACCTGCTCTTCTGGCTCTCGCTCGTCCCCTTCGTCACCGCCTGGATGGGCGAGCACGGGGCCGCGCCGGCGACGGTGGCGGCCTACGGCGCGGTGCTGCTGTTCTCGGGGGTGGCCTACTTCCTGCTCACGCTGGCCCTGCGCCGGCTGCACGGCAAGGACTCGGTGCTGGCGCGGGCGCTGGGCGCGGACTGGAAGGGGAAGGCCTCGGTCGTCGCCTACGCCGCGGCCATCCCGCTGGCCTTCATCGACCGCTGGGCGGCCGTCGCCATCTACGTGGCGGTGGCGCTGGTGTGGCTCGTCCCCGACCGGCGCATCGAGCGGGTGCTGGGAACGCGCGGGGAGTGAGCCGGGGCCGTTCATGAAACCTGCACGCCGCAACAGCGAGCGATCAGCTGGCCTTCCGGTCCGGCTTTCGCCCCAGCTCGCGCGCGACGTCGACGAAGGCCCGGAGCGCCGGCGACACCTGGGCCCGGCTCGGGAAGTAGAGGAAGAACCCCGGCACCGCCGCCGCGTAAGCATCGAGGACGAGGCGCAGGCTCCCGCGTCGCAGCTCGTCCGCGATCTGCGGCTCGAAGGCGTAGAGGAGGCCGACCCCCGCCACGGCGAGGAGGCGCATGAGGTCGGGGTCGTTGGTCGTGACCGGCCCCTGGACGGGGACGCGCCACGCCTTCCGGCCCCGCTCGAGCTCCCAGGCATAGCGCGCGCCGTCGGTGGCCGTGCGGATGCACAGGCAGTCGTGGTGGAGGAGATCCTGCGGCGTCTGCGGGGTGCCGCGCCGCGCCAGGTAGGAAGGCGCCGCCGCCACGACGAAGCGGCCGGGCTCGGTGAGCCGAACCTGGACCATGTCGCGCTCGATCGCCTCGGAGAGGCGGATGCCCGCGTCGTATCCGTCGGCGATGATGTTCACGAACCGGTTCTCGGACTGGACCTCCACCTCCACCCGCGGGTGGCGCTCGACGAACCTCGGAAGCAGCCGGGCCAGGACCAGCGGCACCGCCACGGTGGGCACGTTGAGCCGCACCCGGCCCGTCACCTCGCCGGGCCGGGCCGAGACCGCCTTCAGCGACTCCAGCGCCTGGTCGACCGCCGCGCCCGCGTGCTCGAGCAGGCGCCGTCCCGCGTCGGTCAGCGCGACGGTCCGCGACGTCCGGGTGAGGAGCGTGACGCCGAGGCGTGCCTCGAGCTGGCGGACCGACTGGCTCAGGGCGGAGGTGGACACCCCGAGGTCACGCGCCGCCGCGGCGAAGCTCCGGCGCCTGGCGACGGCGATGAACGAGCTCAGGGCATTGAGCGGGGTGAAGGCCACCGTGAAGGTTTCCTACCCGAGCCGGCCGCGGGGCGCCACCGCGGCGGGGCGGCGCGCGGCTCACCCGGCCCTGAGCGAGGTCATGTCGATCGAGAAGCGGTACTTCACGTCCGACCTGAGCATCCGCTGGTAGGCCTCGTCCAGCTTCTGGATCGGGATCCGCTCGACGTCGGCCGTGATGCCGTGCGCGCCGCAGAAGTCGAGCATCTCCTGGGTCTGCTGGATGCCGCCGATGAGCGAGCCGGACAGGGAGTGGTTCCCGAAGATGAGGCCGAAGGCCGCCACCGGGAGCGGCTTGTCCGGCGCCCCGACGAGGGTGAGGTTGCCGTCGCGGCGGAGGAGCCGCAGGTAGGCGTTCAGGTCGTGATCGGCGGCGATGGTGTCGAGGATGAAGTCGAAGCTGCCGGCGTGCTTCCGCATCTCGTCGGCGGAGCGCGACACGACGACTTCATGGGCGCCGAGCCGGAGCGCGTCCTCCTTCTTGCCGGGCGAGGTCGTGAAGACGACGACGTGAGCGCCGAGGACCCGGGCGAACTTCACCCCCATGTGGCCCAGGCCCCCGAGGCCGAGCACGCCCACCTTCTTGCCCTTGGTGACGCCCTGCCGGCGCATGGGGGAGTACGTCGTGATCCCGGCGCAGAGGAGCGGCGCGGCGCCGGCGGGGTCGAGGTTGGACGGGACGCGCAGGACGAAGCGCTCGTCGACCACCACGCTGTCGGAGTACCCGCCGTAGGTGACGCCGCCGAGGTGCTTGTCCGGTCCGTTGTACGTGAAGACCGCGCTCGGGCAGAACTGCTCGTAGCCGGCCTGGCACTCGGGGCAGGTGCGGTCCGAGTCGACGAGGCAGCCGACGCCGGCGAGATCGCCGGGCCTGAGCTTCGCGACTGCCGAGCCGACCTTCGCGACCCGACCGACGATCTCGTGGCCCGGGACGCAGGGGTAGCTGGTCGGCGTGCCGCTCCACTCGTTCCGGGCGGTGTGGAGGTCGGAGTGGCAGATGCCGCAGAAGAGGATATCGATCTGGACGTCGTGCTCGGTCGGGTCGCGGCGCCGGATCGTGGTGGGGGCGAACCGGGAGGTGGCGCTGGCGACGGAATAGGCTTTCGCGTTGTACATGACCCACACGCTACCCGGGCCGGCTCGTGCCGGAAACCGGCGAAGTGTTCATGGGCCGTCCAGGAAATCTTCACGATCGCCCCCGGCGCCCGGCCGCCGCCAAGAGGCGCCAGGCGCGCCAGACGCACCGTTTGCCACGGTGTGGCAAGCTCGGAGAGACTTCAGCACCGTTAGGTTCGCGAGTGGCTCCTCAGCGCAAGCGAAGGGCGCTCGCTGGTAATGCCGAACGTAGAGGAGCGCGTGCCATGGCGACTCACGAAAGCCTAGAGCGAATCCACGGCTATTGCAGCCTCTGTATCGCTCGCTGTGGCACGGTGGCGACGGTCGAAGATGGTCGCTTCACACGACTTGACCCCGACCCCTCACATCCGACGGGACACGCGATCTGCGCCAAAGGGCGAGCGGCCCCGGAACTCGTCTATCACCCGGAACGGCTGACGCATCCGCTGCGGCGCACGCGCCCGAAGAGTGAGGCCGATCCGGGTTGGGAACGAATCAGCTGGGACACGGCGCTCGATCTGACCGCCGCCGCGATGCGCCGAATCAAGCAGCAGCACGGACCGGAAGCCGTGGCCTTCAGCCTCTCCTCCCCTTCCACCACAGCGATCATGGATTCCGGCGATTTCGTCCGCCGGCTGATGAACGCCTTCGGCACGCCGAATGGCGTGACCAGCCTGGACCTGTGCGGGTGGGGCCGTGCCTTTGCCACCCGCTACGTCTACGGCGTCGGCAGTGTCGGGACGAGTGCGAGCGGGGCGATGCCGGACATCGACCACACCGGATGTCTGATCCTGTGGGGCTACAACCCCAGCATGTCCCGGCTCCCACACGCGACCGCCGCAGTCGAAGCCAAGAAGCGCGGCACGCGGCTGATCGTGATCGATCCACGCCACGTCGGGCTCGCCGGCAAGGCGGATGTCTGGTTGCGCGTGCGGCCCGGCACGGACGGTGCGCTCGCACTCGGTCTCGCCAATCTGATGATTCAGCGCGGCTGGTACGATGCCGCGTTCATCCGCGCCTGGAGCAATGGTCCGTTGCTGGTGCGCGCCGATACCGGGCGAATGTTGACCGCGATGGACCTTTCCCCGGACGGATACGCGCGGCACTACCTTGCGTGGGACGCAGCCACCGGACGGCCGGTGACCTACGATGCATCAACGGGTCGCTATGACGGAGACATTGCAGCGTTGGCGCTGGACGGCGAGTACAGGATCGCGACCGCCCACGGCGAGGTGGTCTGCCATCCAGCGTTCGCACTCTACGCCGAGCTGTGCCGACAGTATCCGCCGGAGAAGGTTCAGGCGACGTGTTGGGTTCCCCGCGCGGACCTGGAAGAAGCCGCGCGGATGATCTGGCACGCGCGGCCCGTCTCGTACTACGCCTGGAGCGGTCACGAGCAGCATGCCAACGTGACCCAGACGGCTCGCGCGATGGCGCTGCTGTATGCGCTGACCGGTTGCTTCGATGCACCTGGCGGCAACGTGCTGATGCCGGCCGTGCCCTCCGCGCCGGTCAGCGGCGAGGATCTTGCGTCAGCACAGCGCCTCGCCCCGGCGCTGGGGATGGCCGAACGCCCACTTGGGCCCGCGCGCTGGAACCACATCACCGCCCACGATCTCTACCGTGCGATCCTGGACGGCACGCCCTATCCCGTGCGCGGGCTCATTGGCTTCGGTGCCAACCTGCTGCTGGCGCAGGCCGATGGTGCCCGCGGACGCGCGGCGCTCGCGGCGCTCGATTTCTACGCGCACGCCGATCTGTTCATGACACCGACCGCCGCGCTCGCGGACGTGGTGCTGCCGGTGGCGTCGGCATTCGAGCGCGAAGCCCTGAAGATCGGCTTCGAGATCAGCACCGAGGCGCAATCACTGATCCAGTTCCGCCAGGCCGTCGTGCCGCCACCTGGGGAGGCACGGTCGGATACCGAAATCGTGTTCGATCTCGCTGGACGCCTCGGGCTTGCCGCGGAGTTCTGGAACGGGGACATCGACTCCGCGTATCGTCACCAGCTCGCGCCGTCGGGGGTGGCGCTCGAGGCGTTGCGCGCGCGGCCTGAAGGCGTGCGCGTGCCGCTGGAGGTGCGTCACGCCAAGCATGCCGAGCCAGACGCGCACGGCAATCCGGCAGGTTTCGCAACACCGTCGCGCCGAATAGAGCTGTATTCCGAAACGTTCCTGGACCATGGCTATGCGCCGCTCCCCGATTTCG
>DASRTO010000183.1:0-2110 GCA_035655915.1 Anaeromyxobacteraceae bacterium | reverse complement strand
AGAAGGTAGAACGCCGCGCTGCCCGCGATCAGCGCCACCGGTACCCATGCGGCTCCGCGCATCTTCGACGGGAGGGGAGGAAGGCCTTCCATGGGGTGTCGCCCTCGACTGAGATCTGAGCGGCCACGCCCGGGTGAAGTTTCGGGGAGCGGGCCAACGCCGCAGATGGGCCTTTTTCAGCCGCTTCCGACTTTAGTGTGGGTCACCCCCACATGTAGTAGTCACAGAGCAATGCCGGCCTGCGGAGCCCGCGGATACAGGTCGAGGCCGCCGCAGTGGAACAGGATGGCGGTCTTGTAGTGCTCGCGGTTCCGGTAGCCGCAGGCCATCAGCTTGAAGGTCTGGATCTTGCTGTTGATCCCCTCGCTGAGGGCGTTGGTGATCCGGTGTGTGAAGTAGGTCAAGAGGTTCGGCAGGTGGCGCTTCAGCGTCTTGGCCGCCTTGATCATGGGGTCCAGCCGGGAGTGCGTGGCCCAGAAGTACCAGGCCGCGAAGAACTTCGCGGCGCACTTGGCGTAGCGGTACGCCCAGAACGGGCGCAGGGCCTCCTTGAGGGCCCAGGCCCGGCTGGTCTGCAGGGCGGCGGCCTTCAGGGCCTCGAACTCCGCCCGGCGCCAGGCGGGGACGTTCTCGGCGTTCCACAGCCAGAGATACTTCGTGCCCGTCAGCCGGGTGTCGTCGGCCGCCCGCAAGGCCTGGTGCTCCTGCCGGCGGACGGCGTCCACCGCGGTGGTGACGGTGCGGACCGCGTGGTACTTGTCGAAGACGACCTTCGTCGCGGCGCCGGGGACGCAGGCCAGGGTGGCCTGGAGGTAGTGCGCCTCCATGTCCATGGCGATGGCCTGGAGCCCCTGCAGCTCGGCGGCGGTGAACTGCCGGTAGTAGCGCTCCAGGGCCGCCTGGCTGCGGTCGTCGAGGACCGCCTCGACCGTGCCGCGGTCCAGGTCGACGACGACGGTCTCGTAGCGCTGCCCCTTGCCGAGGGCCTTCTCGTCGACGCCGAGCCGGGCGGGGAGCCGACGCGGCTTCCGGGCCAGCCCGCGGGCGACCGCCCGGGCGAGGGCCCCCCAGACGGCGTCCCAGCTCGCCCCGGTGAGCCGGTGGACGCCCGTCACGGCGCACTCCCGGCACAGGGCGAGGAGCCGGCCTTCGTAGGCCCGGGTGAACGGCGCGCGCGGCTCGGCCCAGGGGGCCGCGATCTGCCGCACGCCGTCCGCCGGGCAGCTCGTCCGCGGGAGCCGGGCGTGCACGAACGTCCGGCACTGGCAGGTGTCCAGGTGCTGCCACGCCTGCTCCCCGGTGTGGTCGTACACCGCGCGCGGTTCGCCACAGGCGGCACAGTGGAACTTCGTGCCCGGCGCCTCTTCGACCCAGACGTCAATCCGCTCCGCCGCCATGTTCACCGTGACCCGCGTCACCCGCCAGGGCGGAGTGATGCCCAGGAGCTTCGTGTACAGCTCGGTGTCGTCCACGGCGCCACCTCCTTGTGGGCCGGGACGTTACCATACCGTCGCTCGATCGGACAGGTCCTACCCACAACATGTGGGGGTGACCCACACTGAAGTCGGAAGGACCTGAAAAAGGCCCATCTGTCCGCCGCAGGCGGATTGGTGCGCCGGGTACCCATCCGGAGGATCGGTGGCTCGCTGCGGCGTACCCGGAGTACGCCTCCGACTCAGCCTGTGGCTGGGTACCCCGCCCCGGATACCCAGCGAAGATGGGTGACGCCGCCCTGCATCTGGACCTTCTTGAGCACCCTGGTGAGAAACGGGATCTGGGCGATTTGGTACGCCTGCCTGGTGGGCGTCACGACTCCACACCGCGCCTGACTGCTACGTGGAGCCGGCACCGTGCTCTTCAGCGGGGGGGATCACTCATGCTGTGTTACTTGCTCCTGGCAGCCCTCGCCTTCGGCGTGTGGGTCCTCTACGAGCTGGGTCACGCCTGGCCGGCCCTGTTGGGGGTCGTGGTCACCCTGGCGGCGCTGGGGCTTCTCCTGCGGCGCTGCGACGTACGAGCCAAGTACGCCTCGCGCCTCGCCTCGCGCGCCGCCTTGCAACTGGACCTTTTTGAGCAGCCTGGGCCAAAACGGGTTTTTCAGCATCCTGCT
>DASRTO010000182.1:0-10213 GCA_035655915.1 Anaeromyxobacteraceae bacterium | reverse complement strand
CACCGAGCGGACGGTCACCTCCGGTGGCGACTCGGAGGCCGGCACCACCGGCCGGTACGCCTCCCCCGGCGCCAGCTCGCGGAAGGCGTTCTCGGGGAGGCCGGCGGGCTCGCCGGAGGCGACGCGTGAACGGTCGGTCATCGAGCCTTCGCCGGTGCTCTGGGCGGGCGCCATTCAAGCCCATCCCGGGCCCGGGCGCCACCGACGGGGAGCCGCCGCCCGTCCGGTCGGCCCTCAGGGAACCAGCACCAGCTTCCCGAAGGTCTCGTTCTTCTCCATGCGGGCGTGGGCCTCGCGCACCCTGGCCATGGGCAGGGCCTCGTCCAGCACCGGCTTCACCTTCCGGGCCGCCACCAGCGGCAGCACGTCGCGGGCGAAGGCCTGGGTGGCGGCCACCTTCTCCTCCAGCGGCCGGGGGCGGAGCACCGTCCCCACCACCGAGGCCCGCAGGCGCATCTGCGCTCCCAGGTCCAGCTCGGCCCTGGGGCCGCCCATGACGCCGATGACCACCACCCGCCCGCCCATGGCCAGCGAGGAAAGGTTCTCGGCGAGGTAGGGGCCGCCCACGAAGTCGAGCACCAGCGGCACGCCCTTCCTGCCGGTGAGGCGCTTCACCTCCTCGGCGAAGCGCGGCTCGTCCCTCCCCACCAGGATGCCGTGGTCCAGGCCCAGCGCGCGGGCGCGGTCGAGCTTGTCGGGCGTGCGGCTGGTCCCGATGACGGTGGCGCCGGCCGCCTTGGCGATCTGCACCGCCACGGTGGAGATGCCCGAGCCCACCGCGTGGACCAGTACCGGCCACCCCGGGCGCAGCCCGCCCAGCGTGAAGAGGGCGTCGTGAGAGGTGATGCCGGCCTCGGGGAGCGCCCCGGCCTCCTCGAAGGAGAGCCCCTCCGGCGCCTGGGTCAGCATGCGCTCGTGCACCACGCACAGCTCGGCCTGCGCCTCGCCGGTGGTGATGGCCATCACCCGGTCGCCGGCCTTCCAGCCGGCCACCGCCTCGCCGCAGCGCACCACCTCGCCCGCCAGCTCCAGGCCGGGCACGTCCTCTCGCACCCCGTGCGGCGGCGGGTAGAGCCCGCGCCGCTGAAGGAGGTCGGCGCGGTTGAGCGCGGCGGCGCGCACCCGCACCAGCACCTCGCCGTGGTGGGGAACCGGATCGGGGACCTCGCGGACCTCCACCACCTCGGGCCCGCCCTTGCCGGTGAAGACCACGGCTCTCATGTCACCCTCCTCATGCCGGGAGCGCCGAAGTGCCCCGTGGCGGCGCCGAAGGGGGCTTCGTAGCATGTCCCGTCCGGGTCTCGCGCCACCTCGGCGCGGCCGGGGGCCACCTCGGCCAGAGGATACCTGTCCCGCCGGGACCCGGCGACGGGCGCATGGGGCGCTCCGCCGTCGCCCGGAACGGCCTCGAGGCGCTCCTCCTCCGGCGGGCAGACCCGTTCCGGGCGGAGGCCCTGGAGCGCCTCGGCCGGCTCGGCTGCCACCGCCAGGCAATAGCCGTTGTAGCTCCCCTCCCACCACATGGAGAGGGAGGCCGCCCCGCGGGCGGTCCGGGCCGCCTCGGCGAGGAGCTGGTCCCGGAAGGCTCGGAACGGCGCGGTGTCGGATCGGGGATCGACCCCATGGGAGGCCACGGCGCCGAAGCGCCGGCGCAGCTCGTCGAGGTGGAAGAGGACGACGCGCGCCGGCACCGGACCCCGGGTCAGGCCGTCTCGGAGGCCCGGCGGTCCGTCCCGGCGGGCGTGCCGGCCGCGGCGCGGCCCTTCCAGAACCGGCGGGGGGCGAGCGCCAGGCCCATGAGCAGGAGCTGGGAGGCGATGAACATCGAAAGCGCCCAGAACGCCTTGTCCATGAAGCCGTAGGAGTGCAGCCCCACGCCCAGCATGTTCACGCCGAACCAGGAGAGGGAGGTGATGACGTTGCCGAAGATGGCCATGGTCATGATCCCGCGCTCCTGGGCGTAGCCGCCCCAACGGGCGTGCAGGATGATGGCGTTCCACAGCACGATGAGGAGCGCCCCGTTCTCCTTGGGGTCCCAGCCCCAGAAGCGGCCCCAGGACTGGTCGGCCCAGATGCCGCCCAGCACCGTGCCCAGGAAGCTGAAGAACAGCGAGAAGGCGACGACGCCGTAGACCATGGAGCCCATGGCCTTGTCGCCGGTCGGATCCACTGCGCGGGCCAGGTGCTTCCGCAGCGTCCAGCCGATGGCGATGATGCCGGCCAGGAAGGTGCCGGCGTAGCCGATGGTGATGGTGACCACGTGGGTCGCCAGCCAGAAATTGGAGTCCAGCACGGCGCGCATCATCTCCATGGTGTCGCCGTCGCCGGTGAGGTGGTGGGCCACGATGAGCGAGGCGAAGCCGGAGACGGTCGCCACCGCGGTCCCGAAGCCCCGCCGGTATAGGCGCTCCAGGATCACGCCCAGCACCACCGCCCCCCAGCCCACGAAGACCGCCGAGGAGTAGAGGTTGGTCACCGGCGGGCGCCCCTGGAGGACGACGCGCGAGACCAGGCCCACGGTGTGGACCACCGCGCCCGCCACCAAGAGGCCGAAGGCGACCGGCTGGAGCAGCTCGCGCTTCCAGGCCCAGGAGGCGAAGAGGGCCAGCAGGGCCAGCACGTAGATGACCATCCCGGCGTAGAAGGGCTGGGCCCGGTTGAAGATCCACTCGTGATCCGCCTGCCGGATGGCCTCGGGGCGGGAGGCCTGGGCGGCGGCGGTGAGCTGGCCCACCGCGGCGTTGAACGGGACCGGGTCCTGGGCCGACCAGGCCAGGCCCACCCGCGCCCAGCTCTCCAGGGCCGGATCGGGCGCCGCGGCCCGGGCCGCCACCAGGGCCTCGCCGGTGCTGCGGAAGGCGTCGGCGCGCGCGCCCGCCAGGGGCAGCAGCGGCCGGAAGACGGCCAGCTGGATCAGCGCCTGCTGGCGCTCGGCCGCCTCCGGGGCGGCCCGCGCCGGGATCTCGGCCGCCAGCCCGGCCGAGCCGGCCAGCTGCACCGTGTTGCGGAGCCGGTAGTAGAGGTAGACCCGGTCGAAGAGGTTCACCACCGCCGACTGGAAGCGGCTGCGCAGCTTGGCGTCGACGGGGTGGGCCGCCTGGGCCTGCTGCTGGATCTCCGCCAGGTGCGGCTTGAGGTGGTCGAAGGAGAAGTAGCGGAACGACGTCTGCTGCATCCCCATCATGCCCAGCACGTCCGGGTCGTCGATGCGGAAGACGTTCTGCAAGTCGGCCACCTCCGGACGGAACAGCACGTCCAGCAGCCACTCCGTCGCGCCCAGCGTCCGCCCCTGGTAGGGCAGGCTCTGCTGCCCCCGGATCATGAGCAGGGTGTTGCGGGCCACCGAGTCGATGGGCTTGACGCGCCCGCCCTCCAGCGCCGGCAGCCGGCCGAAGCCGGCCAGGTCGAAGCCGCGCACCGTCCCCCTGGGCAGGAGGGGGGAGGCCGCTGCGGCCAGGGCCAGGGCCCCGGCGATCCATGCGGCGTGCCTGGCGGTCTTCATGTGGCCTCCACCGCGGCGGCCGGGGACGCCTGCCGCCGCCTCAGGGATCGCTGCAGCACGATGGCGAAGTGGACCAGCAGCCCGATGGTGACCAGGGCCGTGGAGATGTACGGCAGGAGCCAGCCGGGGTTCTGCACCACCTGCAGGACGGAGAGGGTGTCGTTCTTGCCGAAGCTGGCCTGGTAGAACGCCTTCCCCTGGTACCGCAGCGGCTGATTCATGTAGATGAGCACGTCGCGCGACTCCCCGGTGGCGGGGTTGTCGAGCCGCACCAGGCTGGAGAAGTTCTTGGGGATGTCGGTGCCCGGGTAGACGTCGTGCCGGAAGTCCTTCAAGGTGATGGAGTAGGGGAGGTACTGGCGCAGGTTGCGCATGCGCAGCTCGTAGGTGTGCCCCTCGTGCACGAAGGACTGCGGCGCCCCCAGCGCGTTCGAGACCAGCCAGGTGCCGTAGCCGTGCCCGCCCGCCACCGGCTCCACCAGGGCGGCCCCGGAGTTCATCTCGTCGTCGCGGGAGACCGCCGGCAGCTCCCGGACCGTCACGCCCAGCCCGACCCCGGCGGTGGCCGGCGACGGCGGATCGCCGGGGCGGCGGTTCGAGAGGGCCGAGTTGCGGTAGGCGCGGTGGACCACGATGGCCACCGGCGAGCCCGGCAGCTGGATGCGCCCGCCGCGCAGGAGGCGCGAGGCCGGGATGGACCAGACCTCGTCCCGGGCCGGGTCGGTGTGGTCGACCACCGCCAGCTCCAGGTCGCGCGGGGCCTCGACGTAGTTCAGGGTCTGGCCTTCCTCGATGGCGAGCTGCGTCTCCACCTGGAACATGCCGGTGACGAACTCGCCCACGAAGAGGAGGATCAGGCCGGCGTGGGTGATCCACAGCCCGGCCTTGCGCCAGGAGAGCTCCAGCCGCCGCAGTTGCGCCGCCACCAGGTTCACCATCAGCACCAGGCCGACCAGCGCCCCGCCGGGGAACACCGGCACGGAGTACGAGGTGCCAGGGACGTGCCACCACACCAGCCACGTCCGCATGAAGACCTCCACCGCGCCGAAGGTGCCGAGCGACACCTGGGCCAGGGTGTTGGCCACCACCAGCACCATCAGCGCCGCCAGGCACACGATGGTGAGCTTGAGGGAGGTGAAGAAGTCCCAGAGCAGGCGGCTAGCGGGCTTCTGCAAGGTGGAGGCTCTCCACGAGGCGGAGGAAGTCGGGCCGGGCGGCGCCCACCGCGCGCTCGTCCCCCATCATCTTCAGGAACCAGGAGTTGCCGCGCACGACCGCCAGGCCGGCGACGAGGCGGGTCCTGTGCTGCCCCTCCGAGGTGAAGTCGTAGAGCGACACCTCGCCCGCCTTGGTGGCGACGCCGCGCCGGGCCCGGGTCAAGGCGGCGTCGTCGAGCGGGGGAAGGCCGATCTGGCCGCGCCACCGGTTGACGTTGGCGAGCTCGCCGCCCGCCGTGCCAGGGAGCACCACCACCGAGACGTCGATGCGCCCCTCGACCGGCGGCTTGAGGGTGGCGAACCGCATCGAGTCGCCGCCGCGGGTCTCGGTCCAGGCCCCGGGCAGCGTCCAGGCCAGGGCGCCGGCACCCGGGGGCCGCGGCGGGGCCGGCACCTCACCGGCCATGCCGGCTGGCATGCCCATGGCCGGGGCCGCGGCCGGGCCCTCCTTGGGGACGAGGTAATGGGCCACCTCGTCGCGCTGGCAGGCGGCCAGGGACAGCCCGGCGACGGCGAGCGCCATCGCCCGGACGGTGGAGTTCGCCATGCGGGGGGAGAACAACACGGGTCCTCGCGGCATTCGCGTCCGGGACGGGCCGGCCGGCGCGGAAAAGAACCTAGTCGCCCCGAGGACCTGGTTCAACTCGATCGCCCGGCCGCGGCCGCCGCCGATCGAGGACGGCGGCCGCGAGGGGAGCGAACCCCTACTTGCCCGACGCATCCTTACTTGGGGGCGTCCTTCTTGGCGGGGGCCGCCTTCTTGGCCGGGGCCTTCTTGGCCTTCTCCACCGAGACGGCCACCGCCTCGACGTAGGTGGCGAGGAACTGGTCGCCCACCTTGGCCCGATCCAGCTGGACCTGCGGGCCGGCCTTCACCTGGTAGAGGTTCCCGCCCGGACCCTTGAAGGTCACGATGCGGTTCGGCACGTCGATGGAGGTGATGGTGACGGTGGCCTGGATGGAGGCGACCGCCGCCGCTCCGGGAGGCTGGCCGGCTTCGGTGCGACCCGCCACCGCGCCGCCGGCCGGAGCCGCCGGCTCCGCGCCCGGCATCTGCATCTCGAGCAGCAGCCCCTGGTCCACCTGGATGACGACCTTGTCGCCGGGCTTGATCTCGCCGAGGCGCTTCACCTGGTCGCCGACCTTGAAGGTCTGCGGCTCGCCCTTCGCGGGCTGGAGGGTGATGGTGCGCTTCTCGGGATCCACCGCCTTCACGGTGGCGGTGAGGGTCAGGGAGCGCTCGCCCACGACCTTCCCGGGCGTGCCGGTCGACTTCATCTCCATTTGTCCGCCGGCCTTCTCCTCGGCCACGGCGGCGGTGGCGAGCGCGGCGACGGCCAGCGGGATCAAGAGCAGCTTCTTCATCTGGAATCTCCCTTTCGTGCGGGACCTCGAGTGAACGGTGCCTCGTGAAGGCGGCGCATCCTACTCCAGGGGCGGGCCCCGCGCACGCAACTTCTGTCAGGCTCGGGCCTAGTGCCGCGACCGGAGCTTATCGCTCCGGGCGGCACTAGCCTCATTTGTCAGGGGCGTGCCGCCCCCCTCCGTCGGCGGAGCCGCCGGAGCCTCCCCCCTGCTACGGCCGGACTCCCGGCCGGGGCCGCTTCGCGGCCCAAGAGCAGATCGGTACGCATGGGGCGCGGCACTAGCCCTGCGCCGCCTGGGCCGGCGCCGGCGGGGCCAGGATGGCCTTGGCCACCTGGCCCTCGCGCATCTCGTGGTCGCCGAGGACGTGGGCCAGGAGGGCCGCCTGCTCCGAGAGCGAGCGGTGGTCCCCCTCGGCCCCGCGGGCCTTCAGCACCAGCGACTGCACGTTTTCCAGGATGCGGGCGTGTTCGGCCAGGATGGCGGCGAACTTGCGGCGCACCTCGGGGGCCCGCGTGCCCAGCACCGCGTACAGCCCCTGTGGGTGCTCCTCGTGGGCGAAGTGCTCCACCAGGGCGGCGTTGAGCTCGTCGAGGGCCTCGGCCAGGTCGTGCAGGTCGTGGGTCTGGCGGATGCGCCGGGTGATCTGGTGCAGCCGGGCGTGGTCCTCGTCGATGATGCGCTGGGCGCGATCCACCGTGTCGGCGGCGGTGAACTGGGCTGCCTCGGTGGATCCCGAGAGCGCCAGGGTGGAGGCCCGCCCGGCCGAGAGCACCTCGTTGACGCGGTCGAAGTAGCCAGTACCCACCTCCACCTGGTGGCGGGTGGCGGTGTAGCCCTTCGCCTCGGCGGCGAACTCGGCCTGCTGCAGCTCGGTGTAAGCCTGCATGCCGCGCTGCCGGTACTCGCTCGCCAGCTGGAACATCGAGTAGTTCAGCGCGTGGAAGCCGGCCAGGGTCACGAACTGGAACTTGTACCCCAGCGCGCCCAGCTCGCGCTGGAAGCGGGCGATCTGATCGTCCGAGAGGTTCTTCTTCCAGTTGAAGCTGGGGGAGCAGTTGTAGGCCAGCATCTTGCCGGGGAAGCGGGCGTGAATCCCCTCGGCGAACCGGCGCGCCTCCTCCAGGTCCGGGGTCGAGGTCTCGCACCACACCAGGTCGGCGTACGGGGCGTAGGCCAGGCCGCGGGCGACGGCGGTGTCGACGCCGCCCCGCAGGTGGAAGAAGCCCTCCGGGGTGCGCCCCCTGGCGCGGTCGATGAAGGGCTCGTCGGCCGGATCGGCGTCGGACATGATCAGGGTCGCCGAGTGGGCGTCGGTGCGGGCCACCAGCAGGGTGGGGACCCCCATGACGTCGGCGGCGAGGCGCGCCGCGCTGAGCGTGCGCACGAAGGTGCCGGTGGGGACCAGCACCTTGCCGCCCAGGTGGCCGCACTTCTTCTCGGCGGCCACCTGGTCCTCGAAGTGCACCGCGGCGGCGCCGGCCTCGATCATGGCCTTCATGAGCTCGAAGGCGTTGAGCGGGCCGCCGAAGCCAGCCTCGGCGTCGGCCACGATGGGGGCGAACCAGTGGGTCCCGTCCTTCCCTTCCGAATGCGCGATCTGGTCGGCGCGCTGGAAGGCGCGGTTGATGCGGCGCACCACCGAGGGGACCGAGTCGGCCGGGTAGAGGCTCTGGTCTGGGTAGGTCTGGCCGGCGGTGTTGGCGTCGGCGGCGACCTGCCAGCCGGAGAGGTAGATGGCGTCCAGGCCGGCCTTCACCATCTGCACCGCCTGCTGACCCGAGAGGGCGCCCAGGGCGTGCACGTAGGGACGGGTCCTGAGCAGTTCCCACAGCCGCTCGGCGCCGAGCCGGGCCAGGGTGTGCTCCACCACCACCGTCCCGCGCAGGCGCTCCACCTCCTCGGGCCGGTAGTCGCGGGCGATGCCGAACCACCGGCTGGGATCGGAGTGGGCGGGCCAGGGGGAGCGGGGCGCCGCCGGGGGAGTCCTGGCTGGCGCCTCGCGGGTCTCGCGGCTGGGGGCGATGGGCTCGCGTGTGGCGGCGGCGGGCATGGGCTGCTCCTTTCGCCCCGACATCTTGTCTTGACGGCAATCAATTCACAATAACTTTCGTCATTTCAAGAAGTTAAGTTGTAATGAGTCAGTCAAGCCCATGACGCAAAGCTGTCAACATTGAAAATCTGGAGTGTTATGGCGTAGCCTCACCCGGCGGGCGCGATGTCCCGCCAAGGCGAACCTCTCCATGCGCGAAACCTCGCCCCTCGGCGCCAAGGTCCGGGCGCTGCGCCGGCAGAAGAACATGAGCCAGGTGCAGCTCGCCGAGCGGCTGGCCATCTCGCCGAGCTACCTGAACCTCATCGAGCACAACCGCCGCTCGCTGCCGGCGCCGCTGCTCATCAAGCTGGCGGCCATCTTCGACCTGGACCTCAAGGCCCTCTCGGCCGAGACCGACGCCCGCACCGTGGCCGACCTGATGGAGGTCTTCGGCGACCCCATCTTCGAGCACGAGGACGTCACCACCGCCGAGGTGCGCGACCTGGCCGCTCACGCCCCCTCCGCCTCGCGCGCGGTGCTGAAGCTCTACCACGCCTTTCGCGAGTCGCGGGAGGCGGCCGAGAACCTGGCCCTGAAGATCTCCGGCCGCGGCGACCTCACCGGCGTGGACGCCTCGCGGCTCCCCACCGAGGAGGTCTCCGACCTCATCCAGCGCCACATGAACTACTTCCCCGAGCTGGAGGCGGGGGCCGAGGCCCTGTGGCGCGACGGGCGGCTCGGCGGCGACGACCTCTACGCCGGCCTGGTGCAGCGGCTGGAGAGAGCCCACGGCATCGCGGTGCGCATCGAGCGCGCCGCCGCCATGGGCGACGCCATCCGGCGCTACGACCCGGCCGCGCGGACGCTGTACCTCTCCGAGGTGCTGCGGCGCGGCAGCCGCAACTTCCAGCTCGCCTACCAGATCGGGCTGGAGAGCCAGGCGGAGGTGCTGGACCGTTTCGCCGCCGACCCCATGCTCACCAGCGACTCCTCGCGCGCGCTCACCCGGGTGGTGCTGGCAAACTACTTCGCCTCGGCGGTGCTCATGCCCTATGCCCCCTTCCTGGAGGCGGCGCGGAGCGAGCACTACGACATCGACCTCCTGGGGCACCGCTTCCGCTGCAGCTTCGAGCAGACCTGCCACCGACTCACCACCCTGCGCCGCCCCGGCGCCGAGGGGATCCCCTTCCACTTCGTGCGGGTGGACGTGGCCGGGAACATCTCCAAGCGCTTCAGCGCCTCCGGCCTGCGCTTCGCCCGCTTCTCCGGGGCCTGCCCGCGCTGGAACGTCTTCCAGGCCTTCCTCACCCCCGGCATGATCCGCACCCAGCTCTCGCAGATGCCGGACGGCACCGGCTACTTCTGGATCGCGCGCACCGTGCAGAAGGAGGGAGGCGGCTACCACGCCCCGCGCACGCTCCTGGCCATCGCCATCGGCTGCGAGGTGGGGCACGCCCGCAAGCTGGTGTACGCCGACGGGGTGGACCTCGAGTCGCGGGAGGCGGTGGTGCCGGTGGGGCTCACCTGCCGGCTGTGCGAGCGGGCCGACTGCGAGCAGCGGGCCTTCCCGCCCATCGCCCATCCGCTCAAGGTCCAGGAGAACGTGCGCGGGGTCTCCTTCTTCGCGCCGGTGGCGGAAAGGTAGGGCGGGGGCTCGTCCCCCGCCGATGGCACCGCAGAGGCAACGCACGGCGGGGGCTCGTCCCCCGCCGGGGCTCGACAGGGTGGTGAACGCCAATGGGCGCGAGCTACGACGTGGCCATCGTCGGCGGCGGGCACAACGGCCTCACGGCCGCGGCCCGGCTGGCCCGGGCCGGACTTCGGGTAACGGTGCTGGAGGCGCGGAAGCGGCTCGGCGGGGCCTGCGTCACCGAGGAGCCCTGGCCCGGCTTCAAGGTCTCGACCTGCGCCTACGTGCAGAGCCTGTTCCGGCCGGCCATCGTCCGGGAGCTCGATCTGGACAGGTTCGGCTACCAGCTCCTGCGGCGCGACCCGTCGTCGTTCACGCCGCTCCCGGACGGGCGGTCGCTGCTCATGGGGCCGGACGCGGAGGCCACCCGGCGCGAGGTGGCGCGCTTCTCGGCGCGCGACGCC
>DASRTO010000181.1:0-3858 GCA_035655915.1 Anaeromyxobacteraceae bacterium | reverse complement strand
ACGTACAGGGAGAACTCGGCCTCGTCGGCGCGGAGCGCCTCGGCCTGGAGGGGCGAGGGCTTCCAGCCGGTGCCGGCCAGGGCCCACGAGGCCAGTCCTCGCAGCGCGGGGTCGCCGGAGCCAAGGAAGGGCTCGAGGTGTCGGGCGCAGTCCGCCAGGAGACCGGGCCTGGCCCGCGCCAGCCTGCCGAGGCCCCACAGCGCACCCTGCAGCAGCAGGTCGCTGTCCAGGCGGTTGCCGCCCTCGCTGACGTAGGACAGCAGGACGTGCCCGAACTCCCGGGCCAGGCCCGGTTGTCGCACCATGATCTCCGCCATGGCCTCCGGGGCGCCCCACCCGAAGCCACCCCCTTCCTCGGCCAGGCTCCACATGAGCTTCCGCATCGCCACCCGCCCGGCTTCCAGGTCCTCGCCGGCCAGCCTCGCCACCACCAACCCCAGGGCCCGGACCGCCCGCCACCGCACGACCTCCTCGGGGCTGCACAGGAAAGACAGGAGCGGTCTCACGGCGCGCCGGGCCGGGAGCGCCTCCCAGGCCGCCAGGCGCGCCTCGAAGTCGTGGGCCCGCAAGAGGGCCTCCACCGTCCCCCTCAGCCCGGCTGGGCCGGTTCGTCTCACGGGCAGGGGCGAGGCGCGGTGCCGGCGGCCTGCGTCGGGCGCGCTCAGAAGGCGTCGGCCAGGCCGCGGAACCTGGCGCCGGTGATGAGCAGCTGCATCACCTTCACCACGTGCTTCTTCTCCACCGCGATGAGGGAGTCCAGGACCTCTTCCGGGCCGACCAGGTCGCGGACCGCCTGGTAGTAGGCCAGGGTCGCCTTCTCCAGATGCAGCGCGCGCTCCAGGGCGTCGTCGCGGCTGCGGATGCCCTCGACGTCGCCGGCCAGCCCCTTGGGGCCGGAGAAGACCTCGGACATCGACATGGCGCGCAGGTAGTCCCGTTGCTCCGCCGAGACCGGCTGGTCGCGGAACCGGGGGGCGAGGCGCTGCTGCAAGCCCCGGATCTGCTCCCCGTGGTGAACCTCGTCGCGCCCGAGGCCCTCGAACAGGTCGCGCAGCTCCCGGTCGGAGGCGAACTTCCGCGCCAGCCCCTGGTAGAGCTCCGCGCCGATCTCCTCGGTCTTGATCGCGAACTCGACACAGCTGGCGGCGGTCACGTCCTTGATCATGGGCTGCTCCGGTGGGAGGTGGGTTTGCGCACCCGACGGGCCGCGGGGCCTCGCCCCGTCCGCGGGCGCTCAAGCGGTCTTGAACATGCCCCGCTTGATGAGGGCCAGGTCCTCGAGGAGTCGGTCGTGCTTCTCCTCGTCGTTCGCCAGGTAGGAGAGCAGGTACTGCTGCACCACGTTCCGGGTCCCGGCCAGGGCCTTGCCGGCGGCGGCGACGAGCTCCTCGGTCTTCCGCTCCGACTCGATGTGGGCCTGGATGGCGCCCCAGACCTGCTCCAGATCGTCGGGCGTCAGGGTCACCGCCTGGCTCTCCAGGCTGTCGATGATGAACTGCTGCACCCGGTGGTGGGTGGCGGAGTCGCGCTGGATGATTTCCATCACCAGCCGGATGACCGGGTTCCGGGTCGTGTCGATGATGCCCGCTGTCTGCGCCACGCTGTGGTTCTCGACGTGCTGCCAGGCCTTCAGGACCTTCACCAGCTCCTCCTGCTTCTCCCTGGTGCTCATGGCGTGCCTCCGCTGGGATGCGAGTCCTGCGCCGTCATGGGGTAGTCTGGGAAGGTGCCTGCGACCGAGAGAGGTCGGGGTCCCGCGAGGCGTCGGGGCGCGACCGCGGCCGGCCGGCCCGGCCGCGATCCGCGGCCGGGGGACCGGGCCGAGCCGGAGTGAGCGCGGTGGCGGAGCCCGACCAGGGATCGGTGGTGGTGGTGGGTGCCGGGGCGGCCGGCCTGGCCGCGGCCCTGCTGCTGGCCCGCGCCGGCCGGCCGGTGGTGGTGGCGGAGCGGGCCGACGGCGTGGGCGGCCTGGCCCGCACCGTGGAGCGGGACGGCTACCGCTTCGACCTGGGCGGCCACCGCTTCTTCACCCGGGTCCCGGAGGTGCGGGCCTTGTGGGAGGAGATGCTGGGCCCGGACCTGCTGGTGCGGCGGCGCCGCTCCCGCATCCTCTTCCGGGGCCGGGCCTTCGACTACCCCCTCGGCGCCGGCGGGGCGCTGGCCCGCCTGGGCCTGGCCGAGAGCGCCCGCGTCCTCCTGAGCTACCTGGCCGCACGGCTGCGACCCGTCCGCCCCGAGACCTCGCTGGCGGACTGGATGGTCAACCGCTTCGGGCGCCGCCTCTTCGAGGCCTTCTTCCGCCCCTACACCGAGAAGGTGTGGGGCATTCCCTGCGAGGCCATCGGCGCCCAGTGGGCGGCCCAGCGGATCCGCGGGCTCTCCCTGACGGCCGCGGCGGCCGACGCCCTCCGGCGGGGCGCGGGGGGGCAGCGCACCCTCGCCACCGAGTTCCGCTACCCGCGCCTGGGGCCGGGGATGCTGTGGGAGCGGATGCGGGCGGCGGCCGAGTCCGCCGGCGCCGACTTCCGGCTCGGCCACCGACTGGTCCGGCTGCGCCACCAGGGCGGCCCGGTCCGCGAGGTCGAGCTGTCCGGTCCGCGGGGACCGATCTCCCTTCGCGCCTCGCACGTCATCGCCACCATCCCGCTGCGGGACCTGGTCCCGGCGCTCGATCCGGCCCCGGCCGCCGAGGTGGCCCGGGCCGCCGCGGCGCTCCGCTACCGCGACTTCCTGGTGGTGGCCCTGGTGCTGGAGGGTCCCGACCCCTTCCCCGACACCTGGCTCTACCTCCACGACCCCGGCGTCCGCGCCGGCCGGGCCCAGAACTTCCGGGCCTGGAGCCCGGAGCTGGTGCCCGAGGCGGGCCGCTCCTGCGTGGGGCTGGAGTACTTCTGCTCCGCCGGCGACGACCTGTGGAGCCGGTCCGACGCCGAGCTGGTCCAGGTCGCGCTCGACGACCTGGCGGCCATCGGCCTGGGGCGCTCCGGCAGGCTGGTGCGCGGGCACGTGGTCCGGGTGCGCGACGCCTACCCGGTCTACGGCCAGGACCTGGCCGGCCACCTCCTCGCCATCCGCGCCGGCCTGGCCCCGCTCGCGAACCTCCAGGTGGCCGGCCGCAACGGGATGCACCGCTACAACAACATGGACCACTCCATCCTCACCGGCTTCCTCGCGGCCCGCAACGTCCTCGGGGAGGCCAACGACCTCTGGTCGGTCAACGCCGACGAGGCCCACCTGGAGCCCGCCCCGGGCCAGGACGGATAGGGTCCCCCCCCGGCGAGGCCGGTGAACGCGGACCGGCTCGCCCCCGGCGAGGTCCCGGGCGCCGCCCGGGCCGGCGGCGGCCGGGAGGGGAGCGAGCCGGGTCGCCGCCTGGTCCCCCCCCGTGCGCACGGCTACGCCTTGCCGCCGTTCTCGATCGACTGGTAGTACTTCATGAGGATGTGGGCCACCTCGGGGCGGCTGAACTCGACGGGGAGCTCCATCCCCTTGGCGAGCATCTCGCGGACCTTGGTCCCGGAGAGGTTGATGAAGTCCTCCGGCTTGTGGTCGGGCGCATCGCGCATCATCACCACCCGCCCCATCTTCTTGCTCCAGGCGGTGTTGTCGGCGCGGAAGATCTGGATCAGCAGGGCCCCCTTGGGGACCTCGGCGTCGAAGATGGTCTGGGCGTCGAAGGGGCCGTAGTAGCTCCCCACCCCGGCGTGGTCGCGCCCGACGATGAGGTGGCTGCAGCCCGTGTTCTGCCGGAAGATGGCGTGCAGCACCGCCTCGCGCGGGCCGGCGTAGAGCATGTCGAAGCCGTAGCCGCTGATGATGACCGTGTCCTTCTCGAAGTACAGGTCCACCATCTTGCGG
>DASRTO010000180.1:0-2030 GCA_035655915.1 Anaeromyxobacteraceae bacterium | reverse complement strand
CCCTTGAAGCGGGAGCCGTGGCGGCTGCGGCGCTTGCCGGGGTTCACGTCGAAGAACTCGCCGGGAACGCAGATCACCTTCTTCTCCAGGGCCGCCCGGAAGAACCCCATGCCGTCGTCGAGCGGCGGCGGCAAGGCCGAGAGGTTGCCCCAGGCGTAGAAGGTGCCGTCGGGGGCGCGGTCGGTGCGGATGCCGAGCTTCTCCAGGCCGGAGAGCAGCGTCCGGCGCTTCTGGCCGAAGGCCTGGTGGATGGCCCGGGTCTCGGCCTCGACGTGGGCGTCCTCGAGCAGCGGCACCGCGGCGCGCTGCAGCGGCCGGGACCCCCCGCCGTCGAGGAAGCTGCCGGCGCTGGCCACCGCCTCGATGACCCGCCGCGGCGCCACCGTCCAGGTGACGCGCCAGCCCGGGTAGCGCCAGTTCTTGGTGAGCCCGTCCAGGATGACGATGGGGTCGCGGTTCACGTCCTCGACGTAGCGGGCGGCGCTCTCCACCGGCAGGCGGCCCGTCGCCCCGGTCCAGACGTAGTGGGAGTAGAACTCGTCCAGCAGGAAGGAGCAGTCCAGCTCGCGGGCCAGCGCCACCCAGCGCGCCAGCTCCTCCCGCTGCACCAGCTTGCCGGTGGGGTTGCAGGGATTGGAGACCAGCACCGCCGCCAGGCCGCGCCCGGTCACCTCGCGGCGCAGGTCGTCCACCGTGAAGGCGTAGCCGCGCTCCCCCTCCAGCAGGATGGGAATGGCCGTGAAGGCCTTGAAGATGTCGAGCAGCTCCTCGTAGGCGGTGTAGTCGGGGAGGAAGTGCCCCAGGTTGACGTGGCCCAGGCTGGCGGCGGCCCGGGTGAGCGCGGCGCGCCCGCCGCCGGAGACGCTGACGTTCTCCGCCGCGTACTGCGAGGGGAGGCCGCGCCGGTAGAGCCGGTTGTAGAGCCCGGCGATGGCCTCGCGCAGCTCCCACAGGCCGGGCACCGGGGCGTACTCCTGGTCGTCCACCTCGACGGCCACCTGGTGCACCCGCGGCGGCGCCCCGGGGAGCGGCCCGGCCTCGGGCTGCCCCTGCCCCAGGTTGCACCAGTCGGGATCGCGCCCGAATCCCTTCTTCGCGGCCTCGGCGGTGACGTAGATGACGCCGGTGCGGGGGACGGTGCGGAAGGCGTGGATGGCGGGCTCGACCATGGGGGCTCGGAGGGTAGCACGGAATCCCCGGCGGCCCGGTCTCGCCTCCGGCCGCTTTTCTCGCTCGCGACCATGGGAGCACGGGCCGCGCGTCGAGGTGGCACGCGGGGCAGCTCGCAAACGGCGGTCGCGCATCCCGCGGGTCGCGACGGACGTTGGCGCTCCGCGCCGGTTGCTCGCCGCAAGCGCGGCCGCCGTGTCGCGCGCATCGAGGCGCCGCCGGCTCGCTGCGAAGGCGGCCTCCGGCGAGACCGGGGCCGCCGGTCATCCGGACGCCGAGCCCCGCGGCCTCGCCGAAGTGTCGGGCTGTTACGCCTCCCGCTCCAGGTCGGCCAGCGCGCCGGCGATGCGCTCCCGCACCTCGTCGCGCAGCCGCTCCGCCTGCTCCGGGGCGAGCCCCTTGGTCTCGACCAGCGGCAGCACCCGCGCCCGCGGACGGGCCGGACGCACCCAGGGGCTGCCCTTGGGCATGGCCTCGGCCGTGCCGGAGACGGCGATGGGCAGCACCGGGACGCCGGCCTCGATGGCCAGGCGGAAGGCGCCGATCTTGAAGGCCTGCAGCCGGCCGTCGCGGCTGCGGGTGCCCTCCGGGAAGAACATGACGCTCATGCCGCGGTCCAGATATCCCCGCGCCGCCGCCAGCACCGCCTGGCCGCTCTCGTGGTCGCCGCGACGCACCGGGATGTCGCCCGAGAGCCGGAACATCCAGCCCAGCCAGGGGATCCGGAAGAGCTCCTCCTTGGCGACCCACTTCATCTCCCAGGGCAGGCGGGCCAGCATGAACACGTCGAGGAACGACTGGTGGTTGGCCACCGCCACGAACGGGTGGCGGGCCGGCGGGATGGCGCCGGAGACGCGGAC
>DASRTO010000179.1:0-8889 GCA_035655915.1 Anaeromyxobacteraceae bacterium | reverse complement strand
GCTCGGCGAGCCGGACCGCGCCCGCGAAGCCTACCGCCGGGCCCTCGCCGCCGCGCCGGACCTCGAGCCGGCCAGCCTGAACCTCACCCGGCTCAGGCTCCGCGCCGGCCAGTTCGGAGAGGCCGAGGCCGATCTGCGGGCGCGGCTGGCGGCCTACCCCGACCGGGAGGGATTCCGCGACCAGCTGGTGGAGGTGCTCCTGGCGGCGGGGCGGCTCCCGGCCGCCGAGCAGGAGGCGCGGCGGATCCTCCGCTCGGACGAGCACCACGTGCCGGCGATGGTGAACCTGGCCACCGCCTTCCATCGCCAGGGGCGGCACGAGCTGGCCCGCCTGGTGCTGGAGAACGCGCGGCAGCTCCAGCCCGGCGACCCGGTGGTGTGGAACCGGCTAGGGTCGGTGGAGCTGCAGCTCGGCCGGCGCGCCCGGGCCCTGGAGTGCTTCCGCAAGGCGGCCGAGCTCGGCGAGGCCTACCCCGAGGCCCACGTCAACTACGGGGCCATGCTGGTGGAGGCCGAGGCCTTCCCCGAGGCGGTGCGGCACCTCGAGCTGGCGGTGAGGGATGCCCCCCGGAGCGCGGCGGCCCACCTGAACCTGGGCAACGCCTGGCGCGGCGCCGGCGAGCCCGACAGGGCGGAAGCCGCCTACCGGCGGGCGCTGGAGCTCGACCCCGCCCTGGCCGACGCCTGGTTCGACCTGGGGCTCCTGTACCTCGACGGGGAGAGGCCGGGCCTGGCCAGCGCCGCCCGGCTGGAGAAGGCCATCTCTTTCCTCGACCGCTACGCGGCGGAGGGCGGCTCCGACCCCAGGCTGCCGGAGTACCGGCGCGAGGCCGCGAGCCAGCTGGAGAAGGAGCGGCGGCGGCTCGCCCGCGAGAAGAAGGGCCCGGCCAAAGCCCTGGACGCGCCATGACCGCCCTCCGCCTCCTTGTCGCTCTCGCCGCCGGCGTGCTAACCATGGCCGCTCCGTCGCCGGCGCGGGGCCAGGCGGCCGCGCCGGAGGCGAGGAAGAAGGCCGCCCCGAGGAAGGTGCTGCGGGCCGAGGAGATGAAGGTGGAGGGCCGGATCCAGAAGCCGCAGGCGGTGTTCCTCATGCCCCGCGCCAACCCGGACCGGGGAAATCTGGAGATGGGCGGGTCGTTCCTGCCCAAGGTGGGACAGGCCACCGAGAAGGATCCCTTCTAGCTTCTCCGACCATGGCGACCCCCGCCGACAAGGATCCCGCCCGGCCGGCCCTCCGCCAGGCGGCCCGCGGCAACCGCTTCCGCAGCCTCGACCGGCTCTTCGTCACCGTGCTGGCGATCTCGCTGGCCCTGCACCTCTCGGCCTGGGTGGCCCTGGCGCGCACGCCGGCGCGGCAGGAGGCCACTCTGGAGGAGATTCCCGACCGCTTCGCCAGGCTCCTGGTCCCGGAGCGCAGGGCGGAGCCGTCCCGGAGGCGGGAGGAGAAGCCAGCCCCCGAGCCCAGGAAGGAGGAGGCGAAGCCGGAGGGGGCCCGGAAGGCGGAGCAGGACCCGGCCCAGGCGGCCGCCCGCCGGGCGGCGCGGGCCGCCGAGGTGGCCCGGGCCGTCCAGTCGAAGGGGCTCTTGCGCGTGCTGGGGACCCTCGGCCCGGGCGGGTCCGGCGCGGTGGCCGACGCCCTCGGGTCGGGCGGCGGCTTCGGCGACGTGGCCTCGGCCCTGTCCGCGGCTGGCGGGGTGGCAGTGGCCGCCGATCCCGGCGCCCTCGCCGCCCGCAAGGGCGGCGGGCCGGGCGCCGCCGCCGGCATCGGCGACCTGGCCACCGGCGGCGGGGGGAAGGTGGCCTACGGCCGGAGGAGCGAGGCGCGGGTGTCCGGCGCGGTGGCCGCCGAGCCCTCCGAGATCGACTCGGCCGACGTGGACCGGGCCAGGCTGGGCGAGTTCGTGCGGGCACGCCTCGGCGTCGTCAAGGCGTGCTACGAGGGCCAGCTGAAGCGCATCCCCACCCTGAGGGGCCGGATGCGGATCCGCTTCACCATCCTCCCGACCGGCGGCCTGGCCGAGGTGGCGGTGCTGGAGGACTCCCTGGGCTCGCCGGAGGTGGCAAGCTGCATCACCGGCACCATCCGCGGCTGGCGCACCCCGTTCCGCCCCCCCGGGCCGGTGACGGTGGAATACCCCTTCGTCTTCTCCGCCCGGTGAGCGTGGACGCGCTGCGCCTGAGCCAGCTCGAGGACCTGCTCCAGGGGCCGGCCTTCGCCGCCTGGTGGTTGGATCTCGGGCGGATGGAGGCCACCCTGCGCGAGGCCCGGGCCAGGCGCGACGACCTCCAGGCCCAGGCGGCCCTCATGAAGGCGCGAGCCGACGCGGCCGAGGCGTCGGCGGCGGAGACCCTCTCCCGGGCCAAGGAGGCGGAGCGGCGCGCCCGGGGCATGGCGGCCGAGTCCCGGGAGGCGGAGGAGCGGGCCCGGGAGCTGGCGGCGCGATTCGAGGCCCAGCCCCCTGCGGGCCGGCGGCGAGACCGGCTGTGGGAGCAGGTGGAGCGAGCCCGGTCGCGGGCCTTCGGGCTCTCGCTCCAGGTGGCCGAGCGACGCCAGCAGGCCCGCCGGGTCCGGCTGGCGGCGGAGCGGCTCCTGGAGGAGGCCGGGGAGCGGCGCGCCCGATGGAGGCGGCTCTGGACCGACCTGGCGGCGGCCCGCCGCGAGCACGGGGCGGCGATCCGGGCGCGGTCCCGGCTGCTGGCGGCAGCCCGCCAGCGCTTCGGCTGCGTGGCCGGGACCTCCTTCCTCTACTGGCGCAGCCGCGAGGACGGGCACAGGGCCTTGGCGCTGGCGCTGGCGGACGACGGCGAGTCCTACAACGTCGAGGTGAGGGCTCTCGGGGTCTACCGGGTCGACCGGCGGCGGGGCGTGGCCGTGCTCGATCCGGCCCGGGAGTAGAGCCCGAACAGCCCGGATCTCCACGCCTTTCGGCGGAGGGACGGGGGTGGCCGCCGCATTGACGCTCCGTCGCTAACCATCTATACTCGCGTGAGTTTTCGGCCCGGTACACCCGGGCGGGAGTGGGTCCGCCGTGACCAACAGAATCCTGCTCGCGCTACTGGGGACGATGGCGGCGGCGCCGGCGGCAGCGCAGCCCAGGGGCGCGCCGGCCAGGCCGGTCGTCTCCGTCCTCAGCGACCCGCAGAAGCTGGCCCAGGCCGACGAGCACCTCGACCGGATGAAGCAGGTCCTGAAGCAGATCATCGGGCGGCTCGAGGAGGCGCGCAGCGAGAGGGACATCGTCCGGCTCAACTGCGTGAACGAGAAGCTCACCCAGGTGAAGGGCCTGCTCAAGGTCTCGGAGCAGGCGGATATCGCCCTGCAGGAGGCGGTGGCGCGCCGCGACCAGGCCGCGGACGCCGAGTACCAGAAGATCGCCATCGCCCGCGCCAAGGTGGACCAGTTGCGCGCCGAGACCGAGGAGTGCATGGGCCAGCTCGCCTTCGCCGTCGACGAGAAGACCACCGTGGAGGTCGAGCAGCCGCGGGACCTGCCGGACCAGGACCTGACCCGGCGGGAGCCCCCGCCGCCGATGGTCTCGCGGCCTCCGCCGGCGAGCCCCTACCGCTAGCCCCGCCACCCGAGGAGGGGAACGCGCGACCCCGGACGGGCCGCGCCAGAGGGAATGGACGCCGCCCCGGAGAACAGGCAACGCTTGTCTCGGCCGCTCTCGACGTGCCTCTGGCTGGCGATGGCGGCCCTGGCCGCGACCCCGCCGGCGGCGCGGGCCGCCGGCGACCTGGGATTCAAGATCGGGGAGGCGGGCCGGCTGCACCTCACGCTGGAGATCGACGGCCAGTACGACTCCAACGCCTACTACAGCCAGGGCGGCGCCCCGGTGAGCGCCTTCCTGGTGGACCTCATGCCCGGCTTCGACCTGCAGGTGGCCGGCAACAGCGCCTCCCTGTCGCTCAAGGGCGCCCTCGACGCCAAGCAGTACCTCACCCCGGAGGCCAAGGACCTGTCGCGCCTCTTCGGGAGCGCCTCCCTGGGCGCGAGCTTCAGCCGCAGCGGCGCCGTGGGCGTGGAGCTGACCGACGCCTTCACCCACAGCGACCAGACCCCGTCGCTGTCGGTGGCCCAGGCGGTCATCTCCAACCACAACGACCTCAAGCTGGGGGTGCCGGTCAGGCCGGGCGGCGGGGCGCTGGAGCTGGCGTTCTCCGGCCAGTGGGTGCGGGAGTCCTTCGAGCAGTACGTGGCGGCGGCGGGCTGCGACCCGGCCCTGAACCCCACCTGCGCCGGCAGCACCATCGGCGAGTACGGCTACAACCAGTACGGGGGCGCCCTGGAGGCCCGCTGGAAGTTCCTGCCGCGCACGGCGCTGGTGCTCGGCGGCGACTACTTCAAGCGCGACCCCGACGACGCGACCGTCTCGCTGCCGGTGCGCGGCCTGCGGATCCAGGGCGGCCTGGCCGGCCTGGTCACTCCGCGGGTGGCGGTGACGCTCAAGGGGGGCTGGGGCACGGCCTTCGACTCGCCCGGCTACGACTGGTCCACCTGGCTCCTGAACGCCGAGGTCCAGTACGTGACCCAGGGGACCATGGACGCCAAGCTCGGCTACCTGCACGACTTCCGCGCCGACCCGGGGCTGGACTACTCGCTCTACGCCCTGAACCGGGTCTACCTGGACGCCAAGATGCTGCTGGCGGGCCGGTTCACGGTGCGGGCCACCCTGAGCTGGGACGGGGTGGAGTACGTCATCAACGGGGTCACCAGCAGCATCCTGAGCTTCGTGCCGGCGGTGGACTACGAGGTCATGCGCTGGCTCCTTGTGGGGGCGAGCTACACCCTCACCTCGCGCAGCTCGGGCGGCCTGGCAGGCCCGGTGCCGGCCTTCGACTACACGCGGCAGCTCGTCGCGCTGCGGGTGGTCCTTGCCTACTAGCCGCTTCCCGGCCCTGGCCCTGCTCCTGGCCGCCTGCGCTGGCGCGCCGCCTCCCCCGCCCAAGGCGCCCGAGCCCCGCGTCTCCTCCACCCTCGGCCCCGGGGACGTCTTCGAGGTGCGGGTCTACCAGGAGCCAGAGCTCTCCGGCATCTACCGGGTCGGGCCGCAGGGGGACATCGTCTTCCCGCTGTGCCGCCGCGTCCCGGTGGCCGGCCTCACCGCCAACGCGGTGGCGGAGCGGCTGCGGGCCTGCCTGGGCGAGGGGTTCATCCGCAACGCCCACGTCTCGGTCATCATCAAGGAGTTCAACTCCCAGAAGATCTTCGTCTTCGGCGAGGTGCAGAAGCCCGGCACCTTCGTCTTCGAGGACGGCATGACCGTCATCCAGGCCATCACCGTGGCCGGCGGCTACACCAAGGGCGCGGCCCAGAACTCCACCTCGGTCACCCGGCTGGTGGACGGGCAGGAGCAGAAGATCAAGGTCCCGGTGCAGGACATCGCCCTGGGCAAGGCCCAGAACTTCGTCCTCCGGCCCGGCGACATCGTCTACGTGCCCGAGTCGCTGTTTTGAGCCGCGAGCCGCTGGCCGCCCTGGAGGCGGAGATCGTGCGGTGCCACGCCTGCCCGCGGCTGGTGGCGTGGCGGGAACGGGTGGCGCGCCAGAAGCGGCGCGCCTACCGGGAGGAGGCCTACTGGGGCCGGCCGGTGCCGGGGTTCGGCGACCGGCGGGCCTGGCTGGTGGTGCTGGGGCTGGCGCCAGGGGCCCACGGCGCCAACCGCACCGGGCGCATGTTCACCGGCGACGGCTCGGGCGACTTCCTCTACGCGGCCCTGCACCGGGCCGGCCTGGCGAGCCAGCCCGGGTCGCGCCACCGCGGCGACGGCCTCTCCCTCCGCGGCGCCTTCGTGACCGCCGCCTGCCGCTGCGCCCCCCCGCAGAACCGCCCCGCTCCCGCCGAGCTGGCCCGCTGCGCCCCCTTCCTGGACCGGGAGCTCGGGGCGCTGCCGCGGGTACGGGTGGTGCTGTGCCTGGGGGCCATCGCCTGGGCGGCGGCGCTCTACAGCCTGGAGCGCCGGGGCCTCCCGCTGCCGCGGCCGCGCCCGGCGTTCCGGCACGGCGCCGAGGTCGAGCTGCCCGGGGCCCCGCTCCTGCTCGCGAGCTACCACGTCTCGCGGCAGAACACCCAGACCGGGCGCCTCACCGCGGCCATGTTCGACCGGGTGCTGGCCCGGGCCCTGGCCCGTCGCGGGTAGGGGGTCCGCGGCGCGGCCGTGTGGCTCGGCGGCGCACGCGGCCCGGGCCCGGCGCCGCGGCGGACAGGGGCCGCCGGCGTGGCACGGCCCCTGCTCGAGGCCCGAGGCGCATGCTGTCGCGGGTCCATTCGGCGGCGCTCCTGGGGGTGAACGCGGTGGGCGTCGACGTGGAGGTCGACGTGGCCAACGGCGGCATCCCCGGGCTGGCCCTGGTCGGCCTCGCCAGCGGCGCGGTCCAGGAGGCCACCGTGCGGGTGGCTGCCGCCATCCGCAACCTGGGGATCAAGCTGCCGCAGAGGCGCGTCACCGTGAACCTGGCGCCGGCCGACCTGCGCAAGGAGGGGACCGCCCTGGACCTCCCCATCGCCGCGGGGCTGCTGGCCGCCTGCGGCGCCATACCGGTCCACGCCCTGGACGGATGGTGGCTGGCGGGCGAGCTGTCGCTCTCCGGGGAGCTGAGGCCGGTGCGCGGGATCCTGCCGTTCGCCATGCAGGGGCGCCGCCAGGGGGCCCGCGGCGTCCTGGTCCCGCCCTCAAACGCCCTGGAGGCGTCGGTGGTCGAAGGCCTGGAGGTGCTGGCGCCGGCGCACCTGGGCGAGGTGGTAGCCTGGGTCCACGGGCGCGCGGGGCTCGCGGGGCCCGCGAGCGCGCTCCCGGCGCCGCGCGACGCCGCCGCCCCCGACCTCTGCGAGGTGGCGGGCCAGCCCACCGCCCGCCGCGCCCTGGAGGTGGCCGCCGCCGGAGGGCACAACCTACTGCTCCTGGGGCCCCCGGGCAGCGGCAAGACCATGCTGGCGCGCCGCCTCCCCGGCATCCTCCCGCCCCTGAGCTTCGACGAGGCGCTGGAGGCGTCGGTGGTCCACAGCGTGGCCGGGCTCCTGCGCGGGCGGGGGCTCCTCGGCGAGCGCCCCTTCCGCGCGCCGCACCACTCCATCTCCGACGCCGGCCTGGTGGGGGGTTCGAGCGTTCTCCGGCCGGGCGAGGTCTCGCTGGCCCACCAGGGCGTGCTCTTCCTCGACGAGCTGCCCGAGTTCCGCCGCCACGTCCTCGACGCCCTGCGCCAGCCGGCGGAGGACGGCGAGGTGGCGCTGGTGCGGGCGGGGCGCTCGGTCGCCTACCCGGCCCGCTTCATGCTGGTGGGCGCCATGAACCCGTGCCCGTGCGGCTGGCGCGGCGACTCGCGGCGCCCCTGCCGCTGCACCCTGCAGGACCTGGCCCGCTACCGGCGCCGCCTCTCCGGGCCGCTGCTGGACCGGGTGGACCTGCACGTGCCGGTGCCGCCGGTCCCGGCCGCGGTGCTCGGCGAGGCCGGCTCGGGCGAGCCCTCGGCGGCGGCGCGGGCGCGGGTGGAGCGGGCCCGCGGCCTGCAGATGGAGCGGGAGGGGGTGCCCAACGCCCGGCTGCGCGGGGCGGCGCTGCGGCGCCACGCCTCCCCGGACGCGGCCGGCCGGGCCCTCCTGGCCGCGGCGGTGGACCGGCTCGGGCTCTCGGCCCGGGCCCACGAACGCATCCTGCGGGTGGCGCGCACCATCGCCGACCTCGAGGGCGTGGAGGCCGTCCAGGCGCGCCACCTGGCCGAGGCCATCCAGTACCGCGCCCTGGATCGGCCGCTGGGAACGGGAGGGATCTCGTGAGCAAGCTCGGCGAGCGCGGCAAGGCGCTCCTGCAGGCCGTCGGCACCATCGAGAAGCGGTTCGGTCCGGGGAGCATCATGCGCATGGACGAGCGCGCCGAGGTGCCGGCGGTGGAGGTGATCCCCAGTGGCTCGGTCGGGCTCGACCTGGCCCTGGGCGTGGGCGGCTATCCGCGGGGCCGGGTGGTCGAGATCTTCGGGCCGGAGTCGTCGGGGAAGACCACCCTGGCGCTGCACGCCATCGCCGAGGCCCAGCGGGCCGGTGGGGTGGCGGCCTTCATCGACGCCGAGCACGCCCTGGACGCCGGCTACGCGCGCAAGCTGGGGGTGGACCTGGCCGAGCTGCTGGTGGCGCAGCCGGACAGCGGCGAGCAGGCCCTGGAGATCGTCGAGCAGCTGGTCCGCTCGGGAGCCTGCGACGTGGTGGTGATCGACTCGGTGGCGGCGCTGGTGCCGCGGGCCGAGATCGAGGGGGAGATGGGCGACGCCCACATGGGCGTCCAGGCCAGGCTCATGAGCCAGGCGCTGCGCAAGCTCAACGGGGTGGTCTCGCGGAACCGGAGCGTGGTGGTCTTCATCAACCAGATCCGGATGAAGATCGGGGTGGTCTTCGGGAGCCCGGAGACCACCACCGGGGGGCAGGCGCTCAAGTTCTACGCCTCGCTGCGGCTCGACATCCGCCGCGTGGGGCAGATCAAGGACGGCGAGGCGGCGGTGGGGAACCGGACCCGGGTCAAGGTCGTGAAGAACAAGGTGGCGCCCCCGTTTCGCGAGACCGAGTTCGACATCCGCTGGGGGACCGGCATCGATCGCTGCGCCGAGGCGGTGGACCTGGGGGCGGAGCGGGGCCTCCTGGAGAAGCAGGGCGCCTGGTTCGCCCTGGAGGGGGAGCGCATCGGGCAAGGCCGGGACCGCGCCGCGGCCTGGCTGCGCGAGAACCCGGCGGCGCTGCAGGGGCTCGTGGCCCGGCTGGCGGCTCGCGCCGGGCCCGGCCGCCCCGAGGGCCAGGCCGCCAGCGCGTAGCTGATGGGGACGCGCAGCGGCCCCCATGTCGATGCCGAGCGCAGGCCCAGCCGGATGAGGCCAGGCCGAGGCATGGGGGGCCTCCGGCCCCCC
>DASRTO010000178.1:0-2145 GCA_035655915.1 Anaeromyxobacteraceae bacterium | reverse complement strand
GCGGCGCCGCCCCTCGCGCAGCGCCCGCTCCGCCTCGCGGGCGGCGTACCAGGTCTCCACCGCCGCCGAGAGCGGGAAGGGCGCGCCCGCCACCGGCTGGAAACGCGGCGGCCGGAGCACCTCCGGCGGCCGGGGAGCCGGCGGGATCCAGGGGCGTCCCGGCACCAGGTCGCGCCGCTCCGAGAGGTTCCGCCCCGCCGAGGCGCGGATGACGCCCGACTCGTCGAGGAGGAAGAGGTTGCCGTGCCGGCCGGTGAGCTCGGCCACCAGCCAGGCGCGCCGCCCGCCCCGCTCCAGCTCCAGGGTGACCACCCGGTCGCCGGCCCTCGCCGACAGGGCCACCAGCCGCGCTCCCTCCAGCTCCCGGCGGGCCGCTGCCTGGAACGAGGGTGGCGCCCGGGGCGCCGGCGGGCGCCCGGCCAAGGCGTGCAGCCGGGTCAGGTCCGGCTCGGCCGAGAGGAGGAGCCACGCCGTTCCGGCCGGGCCGCGCAACGACAGGGCCAGCGCGCGCTCGGCCAGGCCCCGCGCCGCCTCCACGCGCGAGCCCTGCAGCGGCCGGAGCTCGGCCACCAGCGCGGCGATCTCGTCGGCGTCGAGCGACAGGGGAGCCCCCGAAATGGCAGCGGCCGCCCGAGGGCGGCCGCGACCGTTCACCACGAGAAGGTCGAGCGCTAGCGCTTCTTGCCCTTCCTGGTCTTGCGGGTCGTCTTCTTGGCCTTCTTCGCCTTCTTCTTCGTCGCCATGTGCTCCCTCCTCGAGAGAAGTGACGGCAGGACGATCGACGAGACGCACGGCAGGTTAGCGCGCGCGGAGCGGAAGCGCAAGGAAGGTGACCGGGATTCTCCCATCCACCCTGGGTGGATGGGGTCGCTTCCGCCTCGCGCCTTGACACCGGCGAGCCCGGTTCCTTAACTACCGGCGGCCCCCGAGCGCGCATGCTCACCCGCAAGCTCCTCGCCTTCACCACCTCCGGCGCCGATTGGGTGCTGTGGCTCCTGGTGCTCCTCTCGGTGGCCTCGGTGGGCGTGATGATCGAGCGGGCCGTCTTCTTCGCGCGCCGCCGCCTGCCCGATCCCGACGGGCTGTCCCGCCGGCTGCTGGAGGGCGACCTGGCCGGGGCGCGCGCGGCGGTGGAGGGGCGCCAGGGAATGGAGGCCGAGGTGGTGCGCGCCGCCATCGACCACGCCGCCAGGGGCCCGGTGGCGGTGGCCGAGGTGGTGAACGCCCGGCTGGAGCGGGTGCGCCTGGACTACGAGCGCCGGCTGGCCTTCCTCGGCACCCTCGGCAACAACGCCCCGTTCATCGGCCTCCTGGGGACGGTGCTGGGCGTCATCCGGGCCTTCGCCGACCTGGCCGCCAACCCGGGCGCCGCCGGCGCCGGCAGCGTCATGGCCGGCATCTCCGAGGCGCTGGTGGCCACCGCGGTCGGGCTGGCGGTGGCGCTGCCGGCGGTGGTGACCTTCAACCTCTTCCAGCGCTGGCTGCGCCGCTCCGCCCAGCGCTCGGCGGCGCTGGGCCACGCCCTGGTGGCCTGGCTCCAGTCCCGGCCGGGGAGTTGACCGTGGCCGGCCACGTCGGCGGAGGCCGCGAGGGCGACGACGACCTCATCACCGGGATCAACGTCACCCCGCTGGTCGACATCGTGCTGGTGCTGCTCATCATCTTCATGGTGACCGCCAGCTACATCGTGCGCGCCGCCATCGAGGTGGAGCTGCCTCGGGCGGCCTCCGCCGCCGAGGCCGCCGGCACCACCCTGGCGGTGGTGATCACCCGCCAGGGCGAGGTCTTCCTCGACGGCGTGCGCCGCTCGGAGCGCGAGCTCGGCGAGCTGGCCCGGGCGGCGGCGGCCCGGGGCGACGTGCGCGCGGTGGTGAGCGCCGACCGGGCCGCGCTGCACGGCTCGGTGGTGCGGGTCATCGACGTCCTCAAGGGCGCGGGGGTCACCCGCTTCGCCATCCACGTGGAGCGGGAGGCGCCGCCGTGACCGGGCGGCGGGCCGCGCCATGAGGGAGGGCTGGGTCGCGCCGGCGGGCTACGCCCTCTCCGCGGCCCTGCACGCCGGGCTGCTGGCCATCGCCTTCCGCGGCCCGGGCGCCCCGCCCGTCCGGAGCGACGAGGTGGTGGCGGTGGAGATCGAGGAGGCGC
>DASRTO010000177.1:0-2796 GCA_035655915.1 Anaeromyxobacteraceae bacterium | reverse complement strand
AGATCGGCGGTCTCGGCGTTCCCGGAGACCACGTGCAGGGTCCGGATCTCCAGGAGCCTCTCGGGACGGGTCTGCGCCTGGATGCTCATGGCTCCCTCCGGCCAAAGGATCGGACCGCCGGAGCCGGGAGGACAGGCCGCGTTTGGGTACGCTGTGAGGCTCGAACCCGGCGGCGGCCGGCGCGCTGGCCCTGGCCCGCCCTCCCGGCCTATAAGGTTCCCCCGCCTCCGACCGTGGGGGAACCATGGCCAAGGAACACACCCGCGACCTGCTGCTCGACTTCGGTCCCGACGGCCGGGCCCTGCTCCCGGTGGTGACCCAGGACTCCCGCACCCGCGAGGTGCTCATCCTGGCCTTCGCCAACCGGGAGGCGTTCGAAGAGACCCGGCGCAGCGGCTACGCCACCTACTGGAGCCGCAGCCGCGACGAGCTGTGGAAGAAGGGGCTCACCTCCGGCGACCTGCTCCGGGTGGACGAGATCCGCGTCAACTGCGAGCAGAACTCGCTCCTCTACCTGGTGACGCCCCAGGGGAAGGGGGCTTGCCACGCCCGGCGCCCCGACGGCTCCCCCTACCCCTCCTGCTACTACCGGCGCCTCGAGCCGGACGGGACGCTGGCGCTCGTCGAGGGCGCCGCCCCGCGCCCCTGAGAGGGAACCACCCGTGAAGACCACCCAGCTCAAGATCGGCATGCCCGCCGGCTCGCTCGCCAGCGCCTCCCGCGGCGGCAACCTCATCGACCTGCTCGGCGCGGCCGGCTTCCGCACCTCCGGCTACGACAAGGGCGGGCCCACCCGATTTACCACCACCAACCTGCTCTTCGGCTGGGACGGCCGCCCCCAGGAGTTCGGGGCCCAGCTGGAGGTGGGGGAGCTCGACGTGGCCATCGCCGGCGACGACTGGATACGCGAGCGGGTGCTGGAGATGCGGATCGAGCACGGGGTGGAGCTGAGCCTGGAGAGGGTGCTCACCTTGAACCGCGGCGAGGTCCAGATCGTGGGGATCGTCGCCGAGCCCGGCTTCGCCACCACCGAGGACTTCCTGCGCAGCGTCGCGCCCGGGAGGCCCCTGCTCACCGTCGCCTCGGAGATGCCCTACCTGGCGCTGGACTGGATGCAGCGCAAGCTGGCCGCCGTCGGCCTCTCCGACCGCTTCCGCGCCCACTCGGTGCAGAAGTACAAGACGCCCCCCAAGATCGCGGCCGGCATCCTGGTCTACGAGTCCTGGGGCAAGACCGAGTCCAAGGTGAGGAACGGCGCGGTGGACCTGGGGCTGGAGATCTCGCAGACCGGCGGCGCCGTCAAGAGCTACGGTCTCACGGTGCTGGAGACGGTGATGCGCTCCCAGACCAGCGTCTACGCGCGGCCGGAGGTGTCCCGGGACCCGGAGAAGCGCGAGCTGCTGGAAATGTTCCTGCTCAACCTCCACGGGGCGCTGCAGGCCGAGAACAAGGTGATGCTGCTCTTCAACGTCCCCAACCAGGCCGCCGCCGAGGTCGACCGCTACCTGCGCGACAACAACCTCTTCGGCGACGAGCCCACCGTCACCCGCGGCAAGGACTTCGCCGAGTACAACATCCAGGTGGACGCCGCCGATCCGGAGAAGCCGGTGGCCATGGTGCGCTACGCCCTGGCGAAGCTCGGGGCCAGGAGCATCAACACCATCCCCATCACCTCCTCCATCCCCGGCATCAAGGCCATCCGGAAGGGCTGAATCAGCCCTCGGCGGCGAAGAGGCGCGCGCCGGCGAGGAAGCCGGCCGCCCCCACGGCCAGGAGCACGCCGCAGGGGAGCAGCATCTCGGCCGGGCCGAAGCCGCGCCAGATGGCGCCCTCGAGGGCCAGGATGCCCCACTTCACGGGGGAGACCGACCCGGCCGCCTGCATCCACCGCGGCAGGGCGAAGAGCGGCACCATCCCCCCGCCCAGGAGCGTGAGCGGCATCATGATGGCCCAGCCCAGGCCGCCGGCTGACTGCTCGGTCCTCCCCAGCACCGCCACCACCATCATGATCCCGACGAAGCAGGCGGCCAGCGAGGCGTCAGCACCGGCCGGACTCTACAGGCGGCGCGCCGCGAACGCGAGCGCCGGCACCGGGCCGGGGGCTGGTCTAGAGCAGGAACGGCACCAGCGCCCGCCGCCGGGCCGGGTAGTCCGGGAAGCGGCTCCGGTACCAGCGGTGGTGGGCCACCGCCCGAGGCACCAGGTTGGCGGCGGTGTAGAGCGCGAAGGCCAGCCCGGCCGGCGACCAGGTGGCCACGGCCCAGCCGGTCCACTCCACCAGCTCGCCGAAGTAGTTGGGGCAGGAGACCCACTCGAAGAGCCCGCCGCGCGGCACCCGGTATCCGCTCTCGCCCGGTTCCCGCAGCCGCCGCAGCCGCGCGTCGGCCGAGACATGGACCCGGAGCCCGGCGAGGAAGAGGCCGGCCCCGGCCAGGAAGCGCGGGTCTCCGAGCCAGGCCGCGGGGTAGCGGCCCAGCTCCGAGATCCACCTCGCGTTCACCCAGGCGTTGAGCAGGTTGAAGCCGAAGCCCAGCCCGGCCAGCAGCGCCGGCCAGCGGCGCTCCCCGCGCAGGCGCAGCGGGAAGAGGAGCCCGCGGTAGAGGTAGTGCCCCATCCAGAGGGCGAGGAGCGCCAGCGGCGCCGCCTCGGAGCGGTGGGACCCGGCGGCGTAGACCCAGACGAAGAGGAGCCAGGAGGGGCTCTCCATGAGCAGCCAGGCCAGGCGGGCCGGCAGGGCCGGGCCCCACCCCGGCCGAGCGTGGCGTCCGTAGGGAGCGACCACCAGCCACAGCGCCG
>DASRTO010000176.1:0-1802 GCA_035655915.1 Anaeromyxobacteraceae bacterium | reverse complement strand
AGGCCGAGCAGGGCCTCGCGGCCGCAGGCGACCAGGATCCCGCCCCGCCGCAGGAGCCCCGGGCCGGCCGGCGGTCCGACCGAGGCATGCCAGGCCAGGCGGAAGCGCAGGCGGCGCATCCGGCCCGGCCCGAGCGGGGTCCGGCGCGCCCTGGGGGGCTTGCGGGAACGCACCCCGGCCCGCCCGCGGCCGAGGAGGTCGCCGGCGGCCGCCTCGCGCAGGTGGGCCAGGCGCTCGGCGGCGGCATCGCGCAGCTCGGTGAGGTGCGGGTTCGCCGCCTGGCGCGGGTTGCGGGCCAGTACCACCGCGCAGAAGTCGAGGGCCGCCTCCAGGAAGGCCCACGCCAGGGCCAGCGGCGGCGCGGGTACGGCGGGACGCCCGGCGGCCGCGACGCTGCCCCGGGCCAGATCCACCTCCACCGGCACGGGCGAGCGGCGCCCGGCCGGCGCCACCGCGAACTCGAAGCGGGGCTCGCCGGCCAGGGCCGCCGCGGCCAGGCGGCCCGCCGCGGCCGCAAGATCGCCGAGCACCAGGAAGGGCGACCCGGCGACCGAGAAGACCTCGTCTCCCGAGGCCCCGCGCAGCAGTACCCGGCCCGGGACGAGGAGCGAGGCCAGATCGGCGCCCGGGCCGCGGTAGGCGGCGATGAGCCCCTCCTCGTCGGCGAGCTCGAAACCGCAGGATGGGGCGGCTGGGCGCCGGCGGGCTCGCCGGGCCCGGGCGGGAGCCGCCAGACCCGGGGCGCCCGCCTGGGCGGGTGCGGACCGGGCCAGACGCGCCGCCAGCGCCAAGAGGCGGCGGGCGGCGGCGCTGGGCCCGGCCAGGCTGGACAGGTCCCTGGCGAGGTTCCCGACGGCCTCCCGGGCGGCGCGGGCGAGGGCGTCCAGGTCGACCTCCACGTCGCGGGCCAGCAGGCGCGTGGGGCGGCCCAGGGCCACCACCGACAGCAGCGCCTCCCCGCCGCGGCGCCGCAGCACCAGCTCCACCGCCCCGTCCTGGAACGCCACCGAGGCCTGGGCGTCGCCCGCTACCAGGCGGGAGAGGGCGCCCACCAGTTCCTCGGCGCTCGACAGGATGGGCCCCTCGGCGCGCCCGGCGGCGATGTCCACGCCGTCCACCTCGATGGCCATCACGTCCACGATGCGCCGTACCGCGGCCGCCCGGTCCGCGGCCCCCTCCGCCTCCCGGAGAGCGCCGCGCAGGGCCGGGTCGTGGCGCCAGCCGGCTCCGATGCGGATGCGGACCATCCATGAAGGATTTCAGGCGGAAGCGACGGTTTCAACGTTGACTTTGGCACCTGCGCCGCACAATGATGTGCCCCCCGGACGAAGGGCTGGCCGCGCGTGCGCCGTCCTCTCGAAAATCCCGAGACCTTTCAATGACTTTTACCGAAGCCGCGGTCGAGGTGTTGAGGCGGGAAGGCAAGCCACTCCACTTCAAGAAGATCGCCGAGATCGCCATCCGCGAGAACCTGCTCGACCACGTGGGCAAGATCCCCGAGGAGACGATGGCGGATCAGCTCGCGGCGCACTGCCGGCAGCCGCGGACCGAGCGCCGCGTCGCGGCCGTGCAGCCCGGGACGTTCGCGCTCGTGGAGTGGGGCCTCGAGGAGGATCCCACCGCGCTCGAGGGGCTCGCCGAGCCGCCCGTGGAGGAGGAGCGGCGAGGTCGCCGCTTCCCGCCGCCTGCGGAGGTGGCGTACGAGATCCTCGCAGGGGCCGGCCGGCCGCTCGGCCTCGTGGAGATCGCCGCGCAGGGCGCCGAGCGGATCCTCATGCCGGACGCGTTCGTGCGGGACACCG
>DASRTO010000175.1:0-4193 GCA_035655915.1 Anaeromyxobacteraceae bacterium | reverse complement strand
GCGGGCGGCCCGCCCCACCGCGGCCGAGGTGGTCCTCGACGTGCTCTCGGTCGACTACCACGAGACCATCATGGCCGCCGCGGGTCATCAGGCCGAAGACGCCCTCAAGGCCACGGTTCGCGACCACCAGGGCAAGTACCTGGCGGTGGTGGAGGGATCCATCCCCACCGGGGAGGGCGGCGCCTATTGCTGCATCGCCGGCCGCTCCGCGCTCGACATCGCGCGCGAGGTGTGCGGCGGTGCCGCCGCCACCATCGCCATGGGCACCTGCGCCACCTTCGGCGGGCTCCCGGCGGCGGCGCCCAACCCCACCGGGGCGCTGGGCGTGGGCGACGCCGTTCCCGGGGTGAAAAACCTCATCAACCTCTCCGCTTGCCCGGCCAATGCCGAGAACCTCACCGCGCTCCTCGTCCACTACCTCACCTTCAAGAGCTGGCCGGCCCTGGACGGCTATCGGCGCCCGCTCTTCGCCTACGGCAAGGCCATCCACGACGCCTGCGAGCGCCGCTCCCACTTCGACGCCGGGCAGTACGTGGAGGCCTTCGGCGACGAGGGCCACCGCCGCGGCTACTGCCTCTTCAAGATGGGCTGCAAGGGCCCGGTGACCCACCAGAACTGCCCCAGCGTCCGCTGGAACGAGGGCACCAGCTGGCCCATCGGCTGCGGCCACCCGTGCATCGGGTGCGCCGAGCCCGACTTCTGGGACAAGATGGCGCCCTTCTACCGCCACCTGCCGGGCGCGCCCGGCTTCGGCGTCGCCTCGAGCGTCGACAAGGTCGGCCTCACCGCCACCGCGCTGGTGGGCGCCGCCTTCGCGGCTCACGGGCTGGTCTCCCTGGCCCGGGGCCGCCGCAAGGACCAGACCCCACCTGCAGGTCCCGAGAAGGGGAGCTAGCCATGCCCCACGTCGTCGTCGATCCGGTCACGCGCATCGAGGGCCACCTGCGCATCGAGGCGGAGGTGGAGGGCGGGGCGGTGAGGGACGCCTGGTCCAGCGCCACCATGTTCCGGGGGGTGGAGCTGATCCTGAAGGGGCGCGACCCCCGCGACGCCTGGGCCATCACCCAGCGCATCTGCGGGGTCTGCACCACCGTCCACGCCATCGCCTCGATCCGGGCGGTGGAGAACGCCATCGGGGCGGCGCCGCCCCCCAACGCCCGCCTGCTGCGCAACCTCGTCATCGCCTCGCAGTGCGTGCAGGACCACGTCATCCACTTCTATCACCTGCACGCCCTCGACTGGGTGGACGTGGTCTCGGCGCTCTCCGCCAGCCCGGCCAAGACCTCGGCGCTCGCCGAGTCGATCTCCGACTGGCCGCTCTCCTCGACCAGGTACTTCGCCGGGGTCCACGACCGCCTCAAGGCCTTCGTCGAGCGCGGCCAGCTCGGGCCCTTCGCCAACGCCTACTGGGGCCACCCGGCGTACCGGCTCCCGCCGGAGGCCAACCTCCTGGCGGTGGCGCACTACCTGGAGGCGCTCGACTGGCAGCGCGAGTTCATCAAGATCCACGCCACCCTGGGTGGCAAGAACCCGCATCTGCAATCCTTCCTGGTGGGCGGGATGGCGACGCCCGTCGACCTGGACTCGCAGGCGGCCTTGAACGCCGACTCCATCGCGGCCATCAGCGCCCACATCGCCAAGGGCAAGGAGTTCGTCACCAAGGTCTACATCCCCGACGTGCTGGCGGTGGCCCCCTTCTACAAGGACTGGGCCGCCCACGGGGGCGGGGTGGGGAACTTCCTGGTCTACGGAGAGTACCCGGAGGCCGACGGCCCGAGGCCCCCGCTCTTCCTCCCCGCGGGCGTGATCCGCAAGAAGGACCTCTCGCGGGTGGAGCCCTTCGACCCGGCCAAGGTCACCGAGCACGTCAAGCACTCCTGGTACGAGTACGCAGCCGGGGACGACGCGGCCCTCCACCCCGCCAAGGGGGAGACCCGGCCCAGGTACACCGGACCCAAGCCGCCCTACGAGCGGCTCGACACCGCGGCCAAGTACAGCTGGCTCAAGTCGCCTCGCTACGACGGCCTGCCCATGGAGGTGGGCCCGCTGGCCCGCATGCTGGTGGCCTACGGGAGCGGCCACCCGCGGGTGAAGGAGCTGGTGGGCGCGGTGCTCGGCAAGCTGGGGGTGGGCCCGGCGGCGCTCTTCTCCACCCTGGGCCGGATCGCCGCCCGGGCCATCGAGACCCAGGTGCTGGCCGAGAAGATGGGCGACTGGGTGGCGGAGCTGGCGGCCAACATGGCGCGCCGCGACTACCGCATCCACGACGGCTCGAGGTGGGATCCGTCCTCCTGGCCGGCCGAGGCCACCGGCGCCGGCTTCCACGAGGCGCCGCGCGGAGCCCTGGGGCACTGGGTGCAGATCCGCGATGGGGCCATCGCCAACTACCAGTGCATCGTGCCCAGCACCTGGAACGCCGGGCCGCGCGACGCCAAGGGCCAGCGCGGGCCCTACGAGGAGGCGCTGGTGGGCACGCCCATGGCCGACCCCGCCAAGCCCCTGGAGATCCTCCGCACCATCCACTCCTTCGACCCCTGCATCGCCTGCGGCGTGCACGTGGTGGACGCCCGGCGGCGCGAGATCGCGCGGGTGAGGGCGCGATGAGCGAACCGAAACTGCAGCGCGTCTACGTCTGGGAGCTGCCGGTGCGGACGGCCCACTGGCTCATCTTCCTCTCCATCGTGGTGCTCTCGGCCACCGGCTACTTCATGGGCAACCCCGTGAGCGTGGCCTCGGGCGAGGCCCGGCTCCACTTCTTCACCGGGACCGTCAAGGTGGTCCACTTCTACGCGGCCATCGTCTTCACGCTGGCGCTGCTCTCGCGCTTCCTCTGGATGTTCCTGGGCAACTCGTTCTCGCGCTGGGACCAGTTCGTCCCCTGGAGCCGGGAGCGGCGCCGCGGCATCCTCGACATGCACCTCTACTACCTGTTCCTGAGGGACAGGCCGACTCCCGGCGAGGGCCACAACCCGCTGGCCGGCTTCACCTATATCTTCGTCTACGGGGTGCTCCTCATCATGGCCCTGACGGGCCTGGGGCTCTACGGACAGGCGGCCCATGTCGGCTCCCCGCTCCGCTGGTTCGGGTTCTTGGCCGACGTCTTCGGGGGTCCGCAGTACGCGCGCTGGCTTCACCACGGGTTCATGTGGTTCGTGTGGGGGTTCTTCGCCCATCACGTCATGAGCGCCATCCTCTTCTCCTTGAAGGAGGGGACGGGGACCATGGAGTCCATCGTCAGCGGCTACCGCTTCGTGAGAGCCGAAGACGTGGCTGCGAGCGAGGAGGGGAAGGGGCCGTGACGGCGCGGCCGATCCCACTGCTCGTCCTCGGCCTCGGCAATCCCCTCTGCGGCGACGACGGGCTCGGGGTCGCGGCGGTGGAGGAGCTCTTGCGGCGCTACCAGCCCCCGGCGAGCGCCCTGGTCCTCGACGGCGGGACGCTGGGGCTCTCCCTCCTTCCCTACCTTGAGGACGCCGAGCAGGCCATCCTGGTCGACGCGGTGCGCCAGGACGCGCCTCCGGGCTCCCTGGTGCGCCTCTCCGGCGCGGAGGTACGCCCCGCGGTGGAGAGCAGGCTCTCGGTCCACCAGGTCGGGGTCGCGGACCTGGTCGGCGCCGCCGACCTCCTCGGCCACCTCCCGCGGCGCCTGGCGCTGCTCGGGCTCGTGCCCGGCTCCCTCAACCTCGGGATCGGCCTCTCTCCCGCGGTGGCGCCGAGGCTCGGAGCGCTGGTCGAGGCGGTGGCCGCCGAGGCGCGGGACATGGGCCACCGCTTCCTCGAGAGGAACGCGCGTGCGCCGGACCTGGCTGGCGGCTCCCGCAGCCCTGGCGCTCCTCGCCTGTGAGCGCGAGGTCCCGGCCGCCTACCGCTCCCTGGCGGTCCCGGCGGCCCGGCTCGCCGACCCCGCGGCGCGCGAGCGGGGCCGGGCGCTGTTCGCCAGGTACTGCGCCCTCTGCCACGGAGAGCGCGGCGACGGGCGCGGCCAGCGCCGCGCCGGACTTTCGACGCCGCCGCGCGACTTCACCGACCCCACCTGGCAGGCCCGGACCTCTTCCCTCCGCATCTTCGTGGCCGTGCGCGAAGGCGTTCCCGGCACGTCCATGCCCGCCTGGGCGGCGCTGAGCCCGGAAGACACCTGGGACCTGGTGGCGTACCTCCGGTCGCTCGCCGAGCTTCCAGCTCCGGCTGGCGGC
>DASRTO010000174.1:0-1615 GCA_035655915.1 Anaeromyxobacteraceae bacterium | reverse complement strand
GGCGCTGCTCCGCGAAGCGGTCTACGCCCTGCCGGAGCTCTCCCGGGACCGGCTGCCGGGGGCCCGGCTCGTCTCCAACCCCGGCTGCTACGCCACCGCCACCGCGCTGGCGCTCGCCCCGCTGGTGAGGTCGGGGCTGGTGTCGCGCGAGGGCATCGCCGTGGCGGCCATGAGCGGCGTCTCCGGCGCGGGGCGCAAGTCGAGCGAGGACTACTCCTTCTGCGAGGTGGACGAGGACCTGCGCGCCTACCGGCTCGGCCGCCACCAGCACGTCCCGGAGATCGAGCAGGCGGTGGCCCGCTTCGCCGGGGCCTGCGGCCCCATCTCCTTCACGCCGCACCTCGTGCCGCTCCGGCGCGGCATCCTGGCCACCTGCGCCCTGCGGCTCGCCCAGGGCGCCTCGGCGAAGGACCTCCAGGCCGCCTACCGGGAGGCCTACGGCGGCGAGCCCTTCGTGCGGGTTCTCCCGCCGGAGCAGGTGACCGTGAAGGACGTGGTCCGCACCAACCGCTGCCACCTGGGGGTGGCGGTGGACCCGCGGGCGGGCGCGGCGGTGGCGGTCTCGGCCATCGACAACCTGGTGAAGGGCGCCGCCGGCCAGGCGGTGCAGGCCATGAACGTGGCCCTGGGGCTCGACGAGACCCTGGGCCTCGACCTCCTGGGGGGCTGACGGTGCGCGTCCCCAAGGGCTTCCGCTTCTCGGGCGTCGCCAGCGGCGTGAAGCCGCAGCGGCGCGACCTGGCGCTGCTGGTCTCCGACGTCCCGGCCGCCGCCGCCGGGGTCTTCACGGTGAACCGGGCCGCCGCCGCGCCGGTGCTGGACGCGCGCGACCGGGTCCCCGCCGAGGGCATGCGGGTCATCGTGGGGAACGCCGGCAACGCCAACGCCCTCACCGGCCCGCAGGGCCTCTCCGACGTGGCGGCGGTGCGCGGCGCCGCCGCCCAGGCGCTGGGCGTGCAGAAGCGGGCGGTCCTCACCGCCTCCACCGGCGTCATCGGCCAGCGCCTGCCGGTCCACAAGATCGAGGCCGCCCTGCCCCAGGCGGTGGAGCAGCTGGGCGACCACGCCGAGCTCTGCGCCGAGGCGCTCATGACCACCGACACCCGCCCCAAGATGACGGCGCGGGAGGTGGTGCTGGGCGGCAAGAGCGCCACCCTCACCGCCATCTGCAAGGGCGCCGGCATGATCGCCCCGCAGATGGCCACCACCCTGTGCCTGGTCGCCACCGACGCCGCGGTGAAGCCGGAGGTCCTGCAGGAGGTCCTGCGCCGCGCGGTGCGCGACACCTTCCACATGGTGACGGTCGACGGCGACATGTCCACCAACGACACGGTCTACGTGCTCGCCAACGGCCTCGCCCAGAACCCCCGCATCGCCGGGCCCGGTCCCGATCTGGAGACCTTCGAGGCCGCGCTCACCGACCTGTGCCGCGAGATGGCCCGCGCCGTGGCGCTGGACGGCGAAGGGGCCACCAAGCTCGCGGAGGTGGTGGTCACCGGCGCCCCCAGCGAGGAGGCGGCCCGCGACTGCGCCTGGTCCATCGCCAACTCGCCGCTGGTGAAGGCATCCTTCTTCGGCGCCGACCCGAACTGGGGGCGGATCCTGGCCACGGTGG
>DASRTO010000173.1:0-3691 GCA_035655915.1 Anaeromyxobacteraceae bacterium | reverse complement strand
CCCCATCCCTGGCGCGCAGCGCGTCGCCATCGGCATCACCGGCAACAAGGGCGCCCTGGACCCGGCCCTCTTCGAGGGCATGCCCGGGGTGCGCGACGCCATCCGCGTCTCCCAGCCCTGGAAGCTCGTGTCGCGCGAGGTGAAGGAAGAGGACACGGTCCTCGACGTGGGCGGCGCGCGGCTGGGCGGGGGGCGGCTGGCGGTCATTGCCGGCCCCTGCTCGGTCGAGTCCGAGGAGCAGATCCTGGAGGCGGCCCACGCCGTGCGGAAGGCCGGCGCGTCCTTCCTCCGCGGCGGCGCCTACAAGCCGCGCACCAGCCCCTACGACTTCCAGGGCCTGGCCGAGGAGGGGCTCCGGCTGCTGGCCCTGGCGCGGGAGCGGACCGGGCTCAAGGTGGTCACCGAGGCCATGGACGCCGAGACGCTCCCCATGGTGGCCGAGTTCGCGGATGTGGTGCAGATCGGCGCACGCAACATGCAGAACTTCTCGCTGCTGAAGCGCCTCGGGACCATCGGCAAGCCGGTGCTCCTGAAGCGCGGCCCCTCGGCCACGGTGCGGGAGTGGCTCATGGCTGCCGAGTATGTGGTCTCGAACGGCAACCCGCGGGTGGCGCTGTGCGAGCGCGGCATCCGCACCTTCGAGACCGCCACCCGCAACACCCTGGACCTGAACGCAGTGCCGGTCCTGAAGGCCCTCACCCACCTGCCGGTGGTGGTGGATCCGTCGCACGGTATCGGGCTGCGAGCCCACGTCCCCGCCATGGCCCGGGCCGCGGTGGCGGCGGGCGCCGACGGCCTGATCGTCGAGGTGCACCCCTGCCCGGAGAAGGCCCTCTCCGACGGGCAGCAGTCGCTCACCCCGGCCGAGTTCGCCGGCCTCATGGAGCAGGTGCGGGTCATCGCCAGCGCGGTGGGCCGGCCGCTGTAAAGGCCCGCGCCTCGGCCGCCCGCCGGGGCGCGCCTTTCCCTGCCCGGGGGCGTGGGGTAAGGTACGCCCTCTCCACGATTTGCCGAGGAAGGCCATGTTCGTCGCCATGAAGCCCCACGCCACCCAGGCCGAGTTCGAGGCCGTGATGGAGAAGATCCGGGCGATGGGGCTCACCCCGCACCCCATCACCGGGACCGAGCGCAAGGTGGTGGCGGTGATCGGCAACACCGCCTCGGTCGACCCGGACGACTTCTCGACCCTGCCCGGCGTGGCCGAGGCCCTGCGGGTCTCGCAGCCGTTCAAGCTGGTGTCGCGCGAGGTCCGCGAGGAGGACACGGTCGTCGACGTGGGGGGGATCAAGGTCGGCGGGCGTCCCGTGGTGGTGATGGCCGGCCCCTGCTCGGTGGAGTCGAAGGAGCAGATCCTGGAGACGGCTCAGGCGGTGAAGCGGGCCGGCGCCCGGTTCCTGCGCGGCGGGGCCTACAAGCCGCGCACCAGCCCCTACGAGTTCCAGGGGCTGCGCGAGGAGGGGCTGAAGCTCCTGGCCCTGGCGCGGGAGCAGACCGGCCTCAAGGTGGTCACCGAGGTGATGAGCACCGAGACGGTCCCGCTGGTGGCCGACTACGCCGACGTCCTTCAGGTCGGCGCCCGCAACATGCAGAACTACTCGCTGCTGGAGCGACTGGGCACGGCGGGGAAGCCGGTGATGCTGAAGCGGGGGCTGTCGGCCACCATCCGCGAGTGGCTCATGGCCGCGGAGTACATCGTGGCCAAGGGCAACCCCCAGGTGATGCTGTGCGAGCGGGGCATCCGCACCTTCGAGACCATGACCCGCAACACCCTCGACATCAACGCCGTCCCGGTGGTGAAGGCCCTCTCCCACCTGCCGGTGATCGTGGACCCCTCCCACGGCATCGGCATCCGCCGGCACGTCCCGGCCATCGCCCGCGCCGGGGTGGCGGCCGGGGCCGACGGCCTCATCGTCGAGGTGCACCCCCGGCCGGAGAAGGCGCTCTCCGACGGCTACCAGTCGCTCACCATCGAGGAGTTCGAGGCGCTCATGCGGCAGGTGGCGGTCATCGCCGGGGCCACCGGGCGGCCCCTCGCCTGAGGCGCGCCGGGAGGGCGCGTGACGGCGCACTGGCTCGACCGGGTCTTCTACCTCTTCCTCACCCGACAGCCCTTCTTCGCCGAGGGGTGGGGCGACGAGGGCGTGATCCGCGACATCTCGGTGGAGGGGGCGCGGGAGCGGCCGCCGGCCCCCATCGAGGTCGCCTGGGGGCCGGAGCGGCCCGAGCTGGGCGGGCGGCTCCGCGAGGGGATCTTCGACAGCCCGGAGCCGCGCCTCCCGCCGGTGGCCCGCCGCGCCCGGGTGCGGGTGCTGCGCCCCGCCGCCGGCGAGCCCCGGGCGGCGTGCCTGCACTTCGCCTCCTCCGGCGACGAGGGCTTCGCCATGCGGCTCCGCTTCGCGGCGCCGCTCCTCGAGCAGGGCATCGCCGCGCTGGTGCTGGAGAACCCCTACTACGGCGCACGCCGGCCCACCGGGCAGCCGGGGGCGGCGCTGCGCACCGTCTCGGACATGGTGCTCATGGCCACCGCCGCGGTGCGGGAAGGGCGCTCGCTGCTCGCCTGGCTGGAGGGGCAGGGCCATCGCCGCCTGGGCGTCGTCGGCTACAGCATGGGAGGACAGATGTCGGCCATGGTGGCGGCCACCTGGCCGCGCCCGCTGGCGGTGGCGGCGCTCGCCCCCTCGGACTCGCCGGCCTCGGTGTTCACCGAGGGCCTGCTGCGGAGCCACCCGCGCTGGGACGCGCTGCGCCGGCCGGGCGGCTCGGAGGACCGGGCCCGGGCCGAGCTGCGCCAGCTCTTCCTGCGCTACGCCGTCTCGGCCCTCGAGCCTCCGGTCGAGCCGCGGGCGGCGGTGGTGGTGGCGAACCGGCTGGACGGGGTGGTCCCGCCGGCCGACGCCGAGCGCATCGCCCGCCGCTGGGGGTGCGAGCTGCGCTGGCTCGAGGGCGGCCACGTCAGCGCCGTGCTCCTGGAGCAGGCGGCCATGCGCCGCGCCGTGGCCGACGCCCTGGCGCGGCTGCCGGGGTGACGGCTCAGCGCGAGTAGCCGTAGCTGCCGGTCTCGATCCGCCTCAGCTTCCCCTCCACGAACTTGAGGAAGCGGACGAAGGCGGTCGGCCCGAAGTCGTAGGTCCAGACCTCCACCACCACCTCGCTCGCGCCCCACACCTCCAGCCGCACGTCCTGGAAGGCCGGCTCGCCGCACAGGGTCAGCACGTCGAAGGTGCCGAGCCCGGTCTTGAGCACGGAGGCGTCGCAGCGCGCCCGCGGGATGGGCGGGGCCTTGGGCGGCGCGTCCAGGGAGTAGCCGTAGCTGCCCCGGGTGATGGAGACGACCTTGCCGGCCTCGATGGTGACGAACTGCAGGAAGCGGGTGGGGCCGTAGTTGTAGGTCCAGCGCTCCACCGTGGTCGAGACGCGCGGCCCGGGACCCGCCGCCCCGAAGCGCTGCAGGGAGGCGCGGTCCCGGTCCAGCACCTCCTGGAGCGCGGGCGGGCCGCACTTCCCCAGGAGGTCGATCTTGGCGTCCCCCACCCGGACGATGCCCCCGGAGCAGTCCATGGAGTCGTCCGCCGCGGCCGGCGCGGCCAGCGCCAGGGCGGCCAGCGCCATCAGGGGGAAGCGGCTCGGGGAAGGCATGCAGCGATGCTAGACCCGGCCGGGCGGGATGGCGACCGCCCTCTCGGGCCGGTCC
>DASRTO010000172.1:0-9344 GCA_035655915.1 Anaeromyxobacteraceae bacterium | reverse complement strand
ACGGCCGGCTCGCCCGCCGCAGCCGGCGGCGTCCGGGAGCGCCCGGCCGCCAGGTCGTCGAGCCTGGCGAGAAGGGCCTCGGGGGAATCGACGCCAGCCTGCGGGAGGAGAGCCCAGGCGGTGCCGCCGCCGGCGAGGGTGAAGGCCAGCAGGGCCGCGGCCGGGGCGGCCCAGGCCGGCGGCACGCGACCCGGCGGCCGAACGGTCGGCTTCTTCTCCGCGTCGCGCTCCAGGCCAGCTCCCTCCTTCGCCTTTCCCTTCTCGTCTTTGGCGGGTCTTTTGGCCTCCTCACCCCGCTCGGCCTTCCGGGGCGGCGCGAGCACGGTCGAGAAGGTCACCGTCACCTCGACCTCCTCACCGGCCATCGCCTTGGTGGCCGGCTCCAGGGTGGGCTGCCCGGCGGCGAGCGAGCGCGCCTCGGCCTCTCCGAGCAGCAGCCCTTGGCTGGCGGCCCACGGGTCGTAGCGGGTTGTCACCGCCGGTGCCGGGGCGGGCGGGGCCGCGGCGAGGTTGAGCTTGGTGCCGCAGCGACAGCGGATCGAGTAGACCCGACCGGGCCCCGGCTCGTCGGCGCTCCCGAAGCGCGCCCCGCAGTTCGGGCAGGTGAAGCGCACCAGCGGAGTGTACGGGCGAAGGGCGCGACGGCGCAACGCGAGTCCGCGCGACGCCGCCTCCCACCTTGTCGGAGGGTGTGGGCCACCCGGACGTGACTTCCGGCCACGGGCGCTTCGGCCGACGCCGCGGTCGATTATGATGGGCGCCGTTAGCGGGAGGCGGGAGAGCTCGCAGGACGCGTGGATTTCGAATCGGCCCTCATCGCCTCCACCTCGGTCGGCGCGGCCGCGGCCTTCGCCAGCGGCTACGCGGTGCACCGCTGGCGGCGCTCGCGGCTCGACGCGGCGGCGCTGCGCGAGGCGGTGGTGCGGCAGGCGGACCTCCCGCGCTCGCTCCACCCGGTCATCGACCCGGACATCTGCATCGGGAGCCTGTCCTGCCTCAAGTCGTGCCCCGAGGGTGACATCCTCGGCATCGTCGACGGCGCCGCGGCCCTGGTGCAGGGCGCGAACTGCATCGGGCACGGGCGCTGCGCCGACGCCTGCCCGGTAGGCGCCATCCAGCTGGTGTTCGGGACCGCCCGCCGCGGCGTCGACCTGCCGGAGGTGAGCGAGTTCTACGAGTCCTCGCGCCCCGGGGTGTACGTGGTCGGCGAGCTAGGAGGCATGGGGCTCATCAAGAACGCCTTCCGGCAGGGGCTGGCGGCGGCGAGGCACATCGCGCAGGCACGAGGCCCCAGGGCGAGCGACGCCGTGGACGCGGCGGTGGTCGGCGCCGGCCCGGCTGGGCTCGCCACCGCCCTGGGCCTCCGGGAGCAGGCGCTCTCCTACCGCCTGCTGGAGCAGGAGACCGTGGGCGGGAGCGTGGCCCACTACCCGCGGCGCAAGGTGGTGATGACCGAGAAGGTCGAGCTTCCCTTCGCCGGGACGTTCGGCAAGTCCCGCATCTCCAAGGAGGCGCTGATGGCCTTTTTCGAGAAGGTCATCCGCAAGGCCGGCCTCACGGTCGAGGAAGGGGTGAAGGTCGTCGGCATCGACGGGCGGGACGGCGACTTCACGGTCCAGACCAGCCGGGGGCCGGTCCGGGCCCGCAAGGTGGTGCTGGCAGTGGGGCGGCGCGGCTCGCCGCGCAAGCTGGGGGTACCGGGCGAGGAGCTCCCCAAGGTGGTCTACCGGCTCATCGAGCCGGAGCAGTACGCCGACCAGGCCGTGCTCGTGGTCGGCGGCGGCGACGCCGGCGTCGAGGCCGCCTGCCAGCTGGCGCGCGAGTCGAACGCCCGGGTCTGGCTCTCCTATCGCGGTGACGCCCCCAAGTGCCGCGAGCCCAACCGCCGGGAGCTGGAGAAGCTGGCCGCGGCCGGGCGCGTGACGGTGCTGGCCAAGTCCGGCGTCAAGCAGGTCGCCGAGAAGCAGGTGGACCTGGAGGCGGGCGGCAAGCCGGTGCGCATCCCCAACGACGCCGTCATCGTCAACGCCGGGGGCGAGCTTCCCACCGAGTTCCTGGAGAAGGCCGGCGTGAGGATGCGCCGCTACCATGGCGAGGCGCCCGGCTCCAGGCCGGAGGCCACCCGCGCCCATGGGCTTCCCTCGGAGGTCCGGTCCCGGCGGCGAGCGCGCCGGCTGGGCGTGCTCTTCGCGCTGGTCGGCCTCACGGTGCTGGCGAGCCTGGCCTGGGTGGGGCGGGACTACTACCTCCTCTCGCCGCTGCAGCGCTTGCGCTCCCCGCTCCACCGGGAGCTGAAGCCGGCCGGGCCCTGGGGCCACGGGGTGGGCATCGCCGCCACCCTCTTCATGCTCTCCAACTTCCTCTATGCGGCGCGAAAGCGGCTGGGCTTCATGCAGGGGCTGGGGGACATGCGCTCCTGGCTGGTGTTCCACGTCTTCGTGGGCTCCATGAGCCCGATGGTGATCGCCTTCCACGCCGCCTTCCAGTCGCGGAACCTGCTGGCCAGCGCCACCGCCGCGTCGCTCGGGGTGGTGTTCTTCACCGGCGTGGTGGGCCGCTACATCTTCGGGCTGGTCCCGGCCGCCGCCGGCAAGGTCCTGGAGATCGAGGAGGTGAAGGCCAGAATGGCCCAGGCGCGCGCCGAGGCCGAGCCGCTCCTCCAGTCGGTGCGCGACCCGGCGCCGCTGCGCCGGCTGCTGGCCGAGGTCACCGACCCCATGCCGCCGGTCTCGCTGGTGCGCGCCCTGGCGACCCTGCCCTTCCAGGCGGCCCGGCACCGGCTGGCGCTGCGGCGCCTGCGGCGGCTGTTCCGGGACCGCGGGGCGTGGCAGGAGTTCCGCCGGGACCTGCTGGCGCTGGAGAAGCTGCGGATGCAGGCGAGCTTCTTCCGCTCCCTGAAGTCTCTGATGCGCGTCTGGCGCATCCTCCACGCCTCGCTGGCGGTGTTCCTGGTGCTCGCCATCGCGGCCCACATCGGCGTGTCCCTCTACCTGGGATACGGGATCAAGTTCTTCAGCCTGTGGTGATGCGGCGGGGCCTGCCGCCCTGCCCCCGAGGCGCCCTGGCGGGCCCGGGCGCGGGCGGCCGGGCTGGGGTACCCTGGCCGGCATGGCCCGCCATCCCGCGCCGTCCCCCACCACCGCCACCCTCTCCGACCGCGTCTACAGCGCGCTGCTCGAGAAGGCCCGGGCGCGCCCGGGCCGGGTCTTCCACCTTCAAGTTGGCGACACCTGGCTCGAGCCGCCGCCCTTCGCCCGCGCCGAGGCCCAGCGCGGCCAGGACCACCCCCGGCTCCACAACTACTCGCCGGTGCAGGGCGAGCCCGTGCTCCTCGACGCCATCCAGGCGCGGCTGGCATCGCGCTTCGGCGAGCGGATGGAGCGCGACGCCATCCAGGTGATGGTGGGAGCCACCTGCGGCCTGGCAGTGGTGGTGGACACCATCCTCGACCCGGGCGACGAGGTGATCGTGCTGGCGCCCTACTGGCCGCTCATCCGCGGCATCGTGGCCTCGCGCGGCGCGGTGCCGGTGGAGGTTCCCTTCTTCGACCGCCTGGGGACTCCCGGGTTCGACCCCGAGGCGGCGGTGGCCCGGGCCATCGGGCCCAGGACCGCCGCCCTGTACCTCAACACCCCCAACAACCCCACCGGCCGGGTGCTGGCCGACGAGACGGTGGACGCCCTGGGCGGCCTGGCCCGCCGCCACGGCCTGTGGATCGTCACCGACGACGTCTACGAGGACCTGTGCTACGTCGAGCCGAGCCCGCCGGCGTGGACGCGGCCGGCCCTCCGCGACCGGACGATCGCCAACCACTCGCTCTCCAAGAGCTACGCCATGGCCGGCGCCCGCGTGGGCTACACCCACGGCCCGCCGGCGGTGATGCAGGCCATCCGCGGGGTGCAGACGTTCAAGACCTACTGCGCGCCGCGCCCGTTCCAGCTGGCCGCCGCCCGGGTGCTGGCCGAGGGGGACGCCTGGCTCGCGGAGACGCGCGCCCGCTACGCCGAGGCAGGGCGACGGGCCGCGGAGGCCCTGGGGTTGCCTGCCCCGCAGGCCGGCTCCTTCCTCTTCTTCGATGCCTCGCGCTGGTTCCGGCCCGGCGAGGGGCTCGCGGGTTTCCTGGAGCGCTGCGCCGAGGCGGGGGTTCTGCTCACGCCCGGCCCGGCCGCGGGCGCCGCCTACGAAACCTGGGTGCGCCTGTGCTACACCGCGGTGTCGCCGGAGGACCTGGGCGAGGCGCTGGCGCGCCTGCGCGGCGTGCTGGGGATCCGGTAGCGGCTCCGCTCCGGCGCGCCCCGGTGCCTCCGTCGCCGCTCCGGCCCCCCGCCATCGCCAGGCGTGGGATCGGCGCTGGACGAGCCTCGACGAGCCTCCGCCCTACCGGCCGATCCGCGTCCACACGGCCGTCTGGTCGGCCTCGTAGACCAGCTTCTCGCCCTGGTGGAACTCGAAGCCGTAGCGGGCCACGATCCGCTCCGGGGCGCGGCGCAGCGCCGTGGTCCAGCCGCGGAGCACCAGCGGCGTCCCGGTGAGCGCCAGGTGGTTGAAGCGGGCCTGGTGGATGCGGCCCCCGTACCCGATCCACCCGTCGCGGTGGCGGAGCCCCAGCACGTACCAGGCGTGGACGAAGCCGAGTATCCCGGTCATGTGGACCAAGAGGCCGCCGTTGACGTGGCGGGGGTGGCGCACCGGGTGGACGCGCTGGGCGCGGGTCAGAGGGAGGTCCTCGGGAGTGGGCATGCGCGCCGCCACCAGGGATCGGGAGGGATCCACCTCCAGGATCTCGTCGATGAGCAGCCCCCCGGGGCCGTAGGGGCAGTCGGCGAGGAACTCGGGGTCGAGCTGCATGCGAGACCTCACGGCACCGGCAGGCGCTTGAAGATGGGCTCCGGGATGGCGCGGAGGAGCAGCATCGCCACCCGCCAGGGCCAGGGCACGTACACCACGTCGCGCCGGCGGCGGACGGCGCGGCGCACCGCCCGGGCGGCGCGCTCCGGGCCCAGCGCCAGCCGCGGTGGGGCGAGGCCGTAGGCCAGGCGCGTGTCGACCCACCCCAGCTTCACGGTGGTCACCGAGATGCCCTCGGGGTGCAGCAGGGCCCGCAGCCCCTGCGCGTAGGCGTCGAGCGCGGCCTTGGCGCTGCCGTAGACGAAGTTGCCGCGCCGGCCGCGGTCGCCGGCCACCGAGGCCAGGAAGGCGATGGCCGCCCCCCGCCTGTGGCGCAGCGTCGGCAGGAGGTGCGACAGCAGCGCGGCGACGCCCCCGAAGTTCACGGCGTGGACCCGGGCCACCTCGGCGGCGTCGAGGAAGGCGCCCTCGGCGCCGGTGTCCCCCAGGGCGAAGAGCGAGACGTCCGGTGGGCCGCCGTCCAGGATGTCCGGGGCGGCCCGCGCCGCCGCGGCCGGGTCGGTGGCGTCGAAGGCCACCTCGCGGACCTCGACGCCGTGGCGCAGGCGCAGGTCGGCCGCCACCGCCGCCACCCGCTCGGGTCGCCGCCCCGCCAGCACCACCCGCCACCCCTCGGCGGCGTACTGCCCGGCCAGGGCCCGGCCCAGGCCCGAGGTGCCGCCCACCACCAGCGCCGTCCCGATCACGCCGCCTCCCGGAGGCCGAGGCGGCGCGCCAGGGTGGAGTCGAGGCGGCGCCCCGGGTCGAGGCGATCGAGCAGCGTCGCCCACTCCCGCCGGCGCGGGTACATGGCGTCGAGGAAGGCCGGATCGAGGCGCGAGTCCTTGGCCAGGTACACCCGGCCGCCCTCGCGCGCCACCAGCTCGTCCAGCCCGCGCAGCAGCGAGAGCAGCGGCTCGCCGCGGAAGGGGAGGTCCACCGCCACCGTGTACCCCTGGGCCGGGAAGGACAGGGGGGCGTCGCTGGCCGGCCCCATGCGCTTCACCACGCACAGGAACGATCCCAACCCCGCGGCCGACAACCGTTCGACCGCGGCGCGCACCACCGCCTGGGCGGCCCGCGGCGGGGCCACGAACTGGTACTGGACAAACCCCCGGCGCCCGTACAGCCGGGCGAAGTCGTCGACGGCCTCCAGCGGGAAGAAGAACCTCCGCAGCCGCCAGAGCCGCGGCGCGCCGTCCCCAAGGGCGCGGGCCCAGAAGGCGGCGTTGAAGAGCCGCACCATCCCCGCCGACATGGCGCCGCCGGGCGCGTCGAAGGGGAGCCGGAGGGAGCCGCCGGGGGACCACTCCAGCGCCCGGGGGCGCCGGCGCGCCGGCAGCTCCTCCGGGGCGGCGTGGTCCCCGAGCAAGAGGACCGAGCGCCCCAGCCGCCCCCCGCGGGCCAGCACGTCGAGCCAGGCCACGCTGTACTGCTCCGGCTCGGGGCGCTCCAGCGCCGCGAAGGTGGCGTCGAGGTCGCGGTTCCGGAGGCGACGGACCCGGACCCAGGCCGAGCCCACCCGCCGCAGCCGCAGCGTGACGTCGAGGATCACGCCGGTGAGGCCCAGGCCCCCGGCGGTGGCGAAGAACAGGTCCGGGTTCTCCTGCCGCGAGCACTCGACCACCCGGCCGTCGGCCAGCGCCAGCCGGAAGCGCGCCACGTGGTCGAGGAAGCTCCCGGCCACCTGGTGGTTCTTGCCGTGGACGTCGCAGGCGAGGCAGCCGCCCACCGTGGACCTCCAGGTGCCGGGGACCACCGCCGGGAAAAGGCCGCGCCGCAGCCCCACCCGGATGAGGTCGCGCAGCGGCACCCCTGCCTCGCAAGTGACGGTGGCCGCCGCTTCGTCGAGCGCCAGGAAGCGGTCGAGCCGGCGCGTCTCCAGCGTCCCCCGGCCGTCGTTCAGGGCGGCGTCGCCGTAGGCCATGCCGGCGCCTCGCGGCAGCAGGCTCTCCGGGATCTCCGCCAGCATGGCCGGGACCTCGTCGGGCCACTCCGGCCGGTAGACGCGCGAGCGCACCACCGGCCGGCGCGCGAAGCCGGAGAGGCGGCGCTCCTGGGCGCGGAAGGGCACGGGCGCGATGTATAGCACGCGGCCGCGCCGGCCGGCCGGGCGCCGCCCTTGCTAGAAGGTCACGCCGGCCATGGCCTCCGGGAACCAGGCGTCGCAGTAGACCGAGCAGGAGAAGGCGTGCTCGTAGGCTACGCCCACGGCGAGCGACGCCCGCCCGGCCCCACCCACGACCAGGCCCACCCGGCCGCCGATGGCGTCCTCGTCGGCATAGCCCGAGCCCACGAACCAGTGGGCGTAGTAGGCGCCCAGGTAGGGGCGGAAGGGCAGGGGCGCCACCCACAACAGGCCGGGGGCGAGCTTGCCCAGCGACGGCGTGCCTCCGGTCCACCACTGCCCGTCGAAGCTCAGCTCCAGGCCCAGGCCGAGGCCGTAGCCGACCCGCCCGCCGATGAGGAAGTAGGACTGCCCGTAGGACGAGCCGCCCCCCACCACCAGGCCCAGGCTCACCGGGTGCGACTTCTTTGCAGGCTGGGCCGCGGTGGGAGGCGGAGGGGGAGGCAGGGGCGTGGCGGGGGGCGGGGAGGTGGGCTCCGCCGCGGGGGTCTCCACCGCCGGGGGCCCTGGCGGCTGGGCGGTGGCGGGCGCGGCCTGGACCGCGCCGGCAGGCGGGTCCGCCGGGGCCTGCGGGGAGGCGCGGAAGGGCGCCAGGAGTCCCGCCGCCAGCACGGCGGCCAGGGCGATGCCGGTAGCGCGGCGAGGGCACATGGGTGGGACTCCTGGTCGGTCAGGTGCCGAGGCCGGATGGGGCGGGCGGAAGGGTGGCGCGGGCGCGAGCCGCGTCACTTCTTGGCCGCCGGCGGGTATCCCGCCATGACGCTGTGGACGATGTCGTTCACCTCGGCGGGCGTCGCCTGCGAGCCGGAGAGGCTGCCGCTGGCGGTGCCGCGCCAGACCAGCAGCTTGGTCTTGTTGTCCACGAAATCGAGCACGAAGGTGCCCTCGACGTACTCGTGCACGTCGGTCACCACGCCGGTGGCCGCCGGGTAGGGGTACATGCCGTAATAGTAGGGGCCCGACATGTAGCCGTAGCCGTACTGGGAGACCTCCACCTTCTGCTTCCCCCAGGCGTGGTAGGCGACCAGGAAGTCCGGCTCGACGCCGAGCGGAGCCCGGGCGCAGCCCTTGCGGGCCAGCTCGTTCTCGACCGCGGTGTTGATCCAGCCGCGGACCACCGGATTGCGGACCGAGGGCGCCTGCTCCTGGCCGGGGACCGCGCTGATGAAGTCGTAGGTCTTGTACCGGGCGAAGTCGGCCTTGGCGTCGTACTCGGTCTGCACGCTGACGGTGGCGCAGCCGAGGCTGGCGGACAGGGCGGCGAGGAGGAGCGGGCGGGTGGCGGTCATCGGGTCGGGTCCTTTCCGGGCTGGGCGCCGGGAGCCAGAAGGGCGCGTCAATCTACCCCAAGTCGGCGGCGCCTGGCACCGGAGATCGCCGGCCGGGCGGCGCGGGCGAGGGCGCGTCGGCCGCGGGACGCCGCGCCCGGCCCCGCCCTCGACCCTTGCGGGACCGCGCCGCCGGGCGGGTGGACTCCGCCCGTGGCGCGACCCTAGGATGCCGGCATGAGCGCCAGGCCCGCGCAGCGGTCGCTGGAGGGATTCGTCGTCGACACCGGTCCCGAGCCGCACCGCGAGCGAACCCGCCGCCTGCTGGCGGCCCACCCCGAGGCCAGGGCGCTGCAGGGGCACCTCCCGGCGACGGCGGCGCTCTGCGTCGGGGTGGTGGCGCTCCAGGTGGCGGTGGCGTGGTGGCTCCGGGACGGGCCCTGGTGGCTGGTCCTGGCCGTGGCCTGGCTGGGAGGGGCCATCGCCGACCACGCCCTGTGGGTGGTCATCCACGAGGCGGCCCACAACCTCGTCTTCCGGCCGCCCTGGGCCAACGCGGTGGTGGCCCTGGTGGCCAACCTCCCCATCCTCTTCCCTGGCGCCATCGCCTTCCGCCGCTACCACCTCCTGCACCACGCCTGGCAGGGCGACCTCGACGTGGACGCCGACCTCCCCAGCGATCTGGAGGTGAAGCTGGTGGGCCGGTCCTCCCTGGGCAAGGCGCTGTGGCTGGCCTTCTACTTCCTGGTGCAGGGGCTGCGGGCCACCCGGCTCAAGATCAAGCTGTGGGACGGCTGGTACGCCGCCAACGTCGCCGTCCAGGTCGGGCTGGTGGCGCTGGTGGTGGTCCTCGCCGGCTGGACCGCGCTCCTGTACCTGTTCCTCTCCAGCGCCTTCGCCATCGGCCTCCACCCGGTGGGCGCCCGCTGGATCCAGGAGCACTTCCTCACCTTCCCCGACGGCGCGCAGGAGACCTTCTCGTACTACGGGCCGCTCAACGCGGTGGCCCTCAACGTGGGCTACCACGTCGAGCACCACGACCTGATGCGGGTGCCCTGGAC